>CAZJVX010000091.1:0-1835 GCA_964549345.1 uncultured Flavobacteriales bacterium
CATCATAGGCTAACGTGTGAGTCGGTTGAATTCGCCCCTCAAAAGTTTGAGTTAATAATATTCCTAAAGAATCTGCTTGACTTGCAGGAATAGGTTTGTAATCAACGGTATCATTGGCATAAAACATGGGGCTAAAAAAGGTAAAGAGGACTAATGAAGCCATTAATTTTTGTCTACGGTTTCTCATCTTGATTACCTTTTTACGAATATCTACAAATCTAGATGAGGGATTAAATAAAGTTCCCAAAAGACCTAATGCCAAAAGAAAATAACCCACGTATGTAATCCATGTTCCCCAAAAGTCATGATTTACTGAAAGAATAGTAATATCTGGATCTAAACCCGCTTTTTTTGATTGGTCATTAGACCAATCATAACTAGATTGAAAGAAACGATAACCACCATAATCCACTACATTGTTCATGAATATATTGTGAGAGGATGAGTAATCGTTCTTTGAATCATTAATGGTGATATCACTTTCGTAACTACTGGGACTATCAGAGCCAGGATATTTTAACAATCTAAAATCATCTAATGTTACATCGAATGGCACATCAATTTCCTTAGAACCATATCCAATTGAAAAGAACAAATTATCACACTTAAGTAAAGAAGAAGTAGGTCTAATACCAGCCTTTCCGATCATGAAATCCTGAGATAATTCACCATTCACTGCAACTTGTACTAAATGTGCGTCTGGCAAATCACTGTTGTCTGTAGATACCCAATCCAATTTTGCTCTTTTTTCAATGCTGTTAATCATGATCTGCTGACCTAAAAATGAAAGCAAATTTCGCTCTGCCACATCATGGACTTTCAAAGGAGTGAGGGAATCTTGAGGAAGCTGATCCATTCCTCTTTGTCTATCTTCAACTGTTAAAGTTGACATGTCAAGCCTTTGGATTTCAAATGGAGCATATACTTTTAAACTGTCATTTTGAAAATAAAAACGTATAGCATCTTCTCTTTCGTTGTTGTTTAATGAAAAGGGAATCCCCATCATTTCTTCTACTTGCCCATCCTTCAAGTACAAATTTTCACGACCGGGTAAGATTAGGTGTAGATACAAAGACCCAGAGGGCACATCAGTTAAAAATTTTTTTTCCGCATTTACAATCCGATTTAACACTTTTACATCTACTTGTCCTTTGTTAGGAAAATCGAAGGAAACAGAAGGATATGATGTATTAACTGCAGAGAAGTAATGTTGCCGATCCACTAAATATTGATTCTGCTCATCGTGTACTGCAATTTGTAAATAGGGTTCTGAAGAGAATATTTGTTGAGATGAAGTATTTTCTTGTATTAACATGACACCCTCAAAACCAATATATCTGGTTACGAAAGCACCTATCAAAGTGATTATGAATCCAATATGCAGCATTAAAATAGACCATTTCTTCCATTTGAGTAATTGATATGTTTTAATGTTATTTATAAAGTTAATAAGCAACAAAAACAAAATGAGTTCAAACCATTTTGCATTGTAAATCAACACTTTTGCCGTAATGGTATCATAACTATTCTCAATAAAAGTAGCCACACCTACTGCTGAAGCCATAAGAAGAAGTAGAAGTGCCATAGCACGAGTAGATAGTAAATAGTCAAACCATTTCATTGAATTGGTGAAATTAAATAAAATAAAAGGGAGAATTACAAGATGTATAGCAATTAAAATCACGTATTAACTTATTTTCACTTATAAGTATAACAATGCTATATTTACCAATATGAAAGAAGTGGTGTATACCAATACCTTACTAAAATCTCATGATGAAACTTCTTTAGTTCTCTATGAGTGGAGCTTGCCAAATCCTAAAGCCTACATCCAC
>CAZJVX010000091.1:1935-6683 GCA_964549345.1 uncultured Flavobacteriales bacterium
CACTCCATGGGCTCTCTGCTGGTTAGATCTTTAGCTATTGATCATCCAAAAATTGGAGATGGTTATATTCTCTCTGCTACTAGTGGTCATCCTGGAATTAAAGGTGTCGGAGGTGAGCCGCTAGCGAAGATGCTAGGATTTTTAACTGGGAAAAAAAATAAATCTAAGCTGTTACAAGACATCACATACGCAGACTTCAATAAAAGAATTAAAAATAAAAAATCAACTAAAGATTGGTTATCTAGAGACGAAAACGTTGTCAATGAATACATAAATGATCCATACTGTATGCAAATTTTTTCAAACCAGTTTTTTGCTGACTTAGCTCACGGAGTTTTAATAACTAACAATGGAGAGCGAATGAAAAAAATGAATAAATCCACACCCGTTTTACTACTAAGTGGAGCGGAGGACCCTGTTGGTTTATATGGAAAAGGAGTTGAAGAAGTTTTTCATAAAATGAATAAAGCTAATTTACACGATGTCGAACTAAAACTTTTTAATGATGGTAGACATGAAATGTTAAATGAAATAAATAAAATTGAAGTTTTTGAATTTATTGATAATTGGATAACATCAAAAAAGTTAAAATGATTGCCTCAAGAATTAATCATATTAGAGAACAGATTCCGGATAACGTCACGTTAATTGCTGTATCTAAAACTAAACCTCACGAACTTATTCAAGAAGGAATATCAAGTGGTCATCTTGATTTTGGCGAAAACAAAGTTCAAGAACTGGTGTCTAAACATGAAAACCTACCCAAAAATATAAGGTGGCACATGATTGGTCATTTACAACGTAACAAAGTAAAATACATTGCCCCTTTTGTGCATATGATTCATGGTGTTGACAGTGCAAAACTCCTGAAAGAAATTGATAAACAAGGACAAAAAAATAACAGAAGAATAAATTGCTTGTTGCAATTCCACATTGCATCAGAAAATACCAAATTTGGTTTTAGCTTAAATGAAGTTGAATCTCTTCAAAAAGAAGAATTTTTTAACACCCTAAAACATGTAAATATCTGCGGAGTTATGGGCATGGCTACATTTACAGATGATGATAAGATGATAAGGAGAGAATTTAATAATCTAAAATCCTATTTTGAAAAACTTAAAAATCATTTCAACACTAATGATTTTGAAATCATTTCCATGGGTATGAGCGGAGATTACCCTATTGCCATTGAGTGTGGTAGTAATATGATTAGAGTTGGTAGCGCTATTTTTGGAGAAAGAAAATAAATTAATAACGAAAGGTTTTTATAAAATTTTACTTTTGCAATCAATTAATTTAAGGGATGGAAAGTCAAACTAAAGTAATTAAGCAGATAGCTAAAGATTTAAATAGTAAAGATCAATCTGTTATTCAAAAAGCATTAGAAAAAACTAGAGCCAAAGGAAATGAATCCCTAATTGATCCATTAGTTAATTTGTATACCACATCCAAAGATGAACAAATTAAAGAAGAAATTAAGGCTATATTTTCTGAACTTAAAAATGATCAATCCATTAATTACCTTCTGCCCTATTTAGATGATAATCGAAATGAGGTAAAAGAGCTTATCCTTTTTTCAATTTGGAGTTCGGGTATTGATGTGGGTGATTATTTAAAAGAAATAACACAGGCTGCATGTACTGGAAACTACATGGTTATTTTGGAAGCATTGACAGTAATTGAAAATTTAGAAGGCCCATTTTCAGAAGAAGATGTTTTCCAGGCTTCAACTTTATTGCAAGAACAACTTTATGAGTTACCTGATGGAGATAAAAAAGAATTATTAAATTCCATGTACCATTTTGTTCAAGAAATGTAAGATCATTAATAGTGGACTCGCCTATTGAAAATATTACAGTTATCGGAGCCGGAAATGTGGGTTCCCAACTTTGCAAGCAGCTTCACTTCAGGGGATATAAAATTGATGCTATTATTAATTCCGGATCTAATGTGTCGGTAAAATTCCTAGATGATATAAGTAGTGTTCATGTTGATCAGATCGGAAACATCCCTGCAGAAAGTGATGCTTATTTAATTGCAGTAAGCGATGATCAATATGAAGATGTAATAGCAGAATTTCCATACAGAGATAAACTAATGATACATACTTCAGGCAGTTTTGAATCTGAGAAGTTCGAGAAAATAACAAAACGATGGGGTTGCCTTTATCCCCTACAAACGATTTCCAAAATAAAAGAAGTTAACTGGGAAAATGTTCAATTTTTTACAGAGTGTGCCCAAGAAAAAGACTACTTAAAGATGTCTACACTTTGTAAAAAGGCTGGCTTCATTTATCAATATGCAAATTCTGAAAAAAGAAAACAGTTGCATGTAGCAGCAGTTGTTTCTAATAATTTCACCTATCATCTACTTAGTTTAGTAAAAACACATTGCCTAAAAAACAATATTGATTATAATCATTTAAGACACCTAATAGAACTGTCAATTGAAAATATTACTAAAGAAAATCCGTTTGTTTTACAAACCGGACCAGCTGTCAGAAAAGATTCAAAACTCATTGAAAAACAGTTAGACATGCTCAAAAACGAACATGAATTAAAAGAAATTTACGATCTTTTCACTCGTCAAATCATACAAAAACACCACCATGAGTTATAAACAAAGACTTTCACATATAACTACTTTTGCCTTTGACGTTGATGGAGTTTTAACAGATGGCTCCATTATTCTTGAAAGCAGTGGTGAAATGGTTAGAACCATGCACACTAAAGACGGATATGCACTACAACATGCCATTAAGAAAGGATTTAATATTGTTGTTATTACAGGTGGCAATTCTACCATGGTAAAAAAAAGACTTGAGGGACTTGGAATTCAAGACGTATTTCTTTCTGCTCATCACAAGATACCTATTTTAAAGTCCTACTTGGATCAAAAAAATATTGATCCTAAAAATGTATTATATATGGGTGATGACATCCCAGATTTTGAATGCCTAAATACGGTAGGTATTTCTACTTGCCCACGAGATTCAGCAGTTGAAATCAGAGAAAGTTGTGACTATATATCCCATATGGATGGTGGGAAAGGAGCAGTAAGAGATGTAATAGAACAAGTTCTCCGAGTTCAAGGAAAATGGATGGATGAAGATGCACACAAATGGTAAAAAACTACTTGAAGTCCATTCGATTTGTGAATCTGATTTTACTTTTTTTACTTTTTTGGGGACTCTTAATTCAGCTTGAGTCAAAACCATTTTTTTCAACTGTAAATTTAGATAACATTTTATTGAGTTTATCTATTATCCTAACTACAGCATCAGGTTATCTTATCAATAATTTCTTTGACTTTAACAGTGATGCTATTAACGGAAAGAATCAATTTTATTTTTCTAAGAGTCATTATCTTTTTTCGTATATCATTCATGTTTTATTATCGTTCTTATTCATTTTTACCTCAGACTTATCTGGAGCCTGGATACAACTGGTCTTCTATTGTCACTCGCTTGTTTTATTTTACTCTGTTTTCTTACAGCATATACCCATAATTGGAAACCTGTCTGTAGCAATCCTCTGTGGAATTGTAATTTACATACCTCAAATTTTACAAACAGGATTTAAATGGGACAATAATTTCAACTTACATGAATGCAATACCGAGTTGCTTGTTATTTTTAGCATGCTATTTACTCTTGCAAGGGAATTGATTAAAGACGTTGAAGATTTAAAAGGTGATCAAAAAACAAATTCCAATACAATAGCTGTTGCATTTGGAGTAAGAATTTCTAAAATATTAATCATATCTGTATTTTTTACTTCATTTCTTATATTAATTTACAGCTGTTTTATGACTCCTTTAACTATTAATAGTCTTTGTTTTTTTATCCCCACTATTGTTATTACAGGGCTCTTAATTTTCAAATCTATTAAATCAAACAGCAGAGATGCTTTTACCAAACTAAGTAAATTGGTAAAAATTCAATTTTTCACTGCTACTGTTTGGCTATATTTTGAGGTGCTCTTATGAACTTATTAAACGAAAAAATCAGCGACTATAGTGTTGTTTTAGCGTCTAAATCGCCAAGAAGACGTGAATTATTGTCTCACATAATTACAGACTTCAAAATTGTGAGTGCTGATATTAATGAAGAATTCTTACCACATTTAAAAATTAACGAAATCGCTCAACACATAGCTGAAAAAAAAGCCAATTTCTATTTGAAAAAGGTAAAGGCTAATGAGATCTACATCACTGCAGATACCATTGTTATATTAAATAATAAAATTTTGGGCAAACCAACGGATGAAAAGGATTCTTTTAACATGTTGAAATCTCTTTCCGACAAATCACATTTGGTTCACACAGGAGTATCCATTATTTTCAACAAGAAGATTCATTCCTTTTACGATGAAACTAAAGTGACTTTTTATCCTTTAAGTAATGAGGAAATTAAAGACTATATAAATCGATGTCAACCATTTGATAAGGCAGGTTCATACGGCATTCAAGATTGGATGGGTTTTGTAGGCATAAAAAATATGGAAGGTGACTTCTTTAATGTTATGGGACTACCCTTACATAAACTGTACAGAAGTTTAAATTGGCTACTTGGATAAGAAAGAGTCTATAGCCATTTCATAAGATTTCAAACCAAAACCAGTCACTACCCCTTTACAATTTTTAGCTAAAAGCGAATGATGCCTGTAATCTTCTCTAGCATGTACATTACTAATATGGACTTCCACAACAGGAACTTCTATGGCAGCTATAGCATCACTAATGGCTAC
>CAZJVX010000092.1:0-6514 GCA_964549345.1 uncultured Flavobacteriales bacterium
GGGGTGTTTTGGGGGGTTGCACCTAGAAAAAGAACTGGAAATTCCATTAACCGAATCAATTTTGAATCTTTAAAATACTTTCTAACATAAGATCTGAAGTTAGTAAAAATATTTAAATGAAAAAGGCCTTTAAGTACTTGCAAATTAATAAACTCAAGCAAAGAATGTGAAGGTTTATAAACAAGATCAGTCATGCCAATTTCATATTTAATAGCTGCCTTTCTCATGAATTTCTTCAGCTTTTCTCCACTTCCAGATTCAATAGTCTCGAACTTTTCAATTAATTCATTAAAAGAGGCAGGAACTACAAGAGTTTCATCCTTATCATACACTACAGAAAAACCAGGATCAAGTTTTTTTAATGAATAATAATCCTCGGGTTTTTTACCATGTCTGGCAAAAAATTTTTCAAATACATCAGGCATCCAATACCAACTTGGTCCCATGTCAAAAGTAAAGCCATCAATCTCTAATTTTCTTGCTCGACCACCAGGTTGGCTATTTTTCTCATAAACGGTAACATCGTGCCCAAGAGCTGCAAGTTCTATAGCAGATGACAGACCTGCAAAACCAGAGCCTATTACAGCAACTTTTTTCAATTAAGTGATTTGTTGGTAAAAAACTTATCAAATTCTTGTAAAGAATAAAATACTTTTCCATGTGTGTTCACTAATCTTAATAAATCAGAATTTCCGCCATAGAAAAGCTTGCAATTGGATCTTGAATTGACATCATCACAAAACTGTTGAAGCACAGTAACTTTTTGACCAACAATAAAGGTGGTAAACAAAAGGTCGGGTTTAATTTTATCAATGCATTGTAAAATACTATCAAAAGAAATTGTTTTGCCTACATTAACTACATCATATCCGTTTTCCTTTAAAATCATATTTGAATAAAGTAGAGCGAAATCATGATCTTCCCATGGTGGCAAAAACAAAAAAGCTTTTTGTCTAATTCTAGGACTTGGTGACGCATTTTCAATGGCATGATAAAATTTTTGTTTTATCATATTTGACAGAAAGTGTTCTTGCGCAGGAAATAATTCTCCTGAGGACCACAAGGCTCCAATTCTTCTCAATGTGGGTATAAATACATTTTCATATATAAAAGCCAAATTATATTTCTCTTTAAGATGCTCATAAGTATTATTGAATAATACTTGATCGAATTGAAGAGAACACAATACAAATGAATTAATGTGAGATTCAAAACCTTCAGCCTTTGAAGTTAATTGTAGAACTTTATCAGAAATTTCATCATTGCTTAATGATGCAACCTTACTGATCTTCATTCCATTATTTATGAGAAACGAAACATTAAGGATTTTTTTAAGCTGATCGTCATTATACGCACGAATGTTTGTATCGGTCCTGAGAGGATTGACCAAATCATACCGCTTCTCCCAAATTCTAATGGTGTGGGACTTAATACCGGACAATTTTTCTAAATCAGCAATAGAATAAGTCTGCATTTGTTTAATTTTATGCTAAATTACTTAAACATTTTCCATTATCCAAGCAGAAGCATGAATTTTTGTTTAATTTTGCGTTAAAAAATGTGAACAAAATGAAATGTTTATTAACATCAGTTGTTTTTATTATGTGTTTCTTAACTCTAACAGGGCAAAGTGGTGTTATTAAAGGGGTTGTTACTGATGCTACTAATAATGAAACGATACCATTTGCAAATGTGTTTATAGATCAAACAAAAACAGGTGTAGCAACTGATTTTGACGGAATTTATAAGATTGAGAATCTTAAACCAGGTGTATATAATATTACATATTCTTTTGTTGGTTATAATACCAAATCTGTTGCTGAAGTAATTGTAAACCCCAACAAACCGACCGTTCTAGACATACAGTTAATCTCTTCATCAACCTCTCTGGAAGAAGTAGAAATCACAGCATCCCCTTTTCAAAAAAGCTTTGAAAGCCCTGTAAGTAAAAGAAGCATAAACGCCACAGAAATTTATAGAAATCCTGGGGGAAACAGGGATATTTCAAAAGTAATTCAATCATTACCAGGAGTCTCTTCGTCTGCGTCATTTAGAAACGATATTGTAATTAGAGGAGGAGCACCAAATGAAAACCGATTTTATCTAGATGGGATTGAAGTTCCTAATATTAATCATTTTGCTACTCAGGGGTCTTCAGGAGGCCCAGTAGGTATGATTAATGTTAATTTTATAAGAGAAGTAGATTTATACACTGGAGCATTTCCATCTAACAGAGGCAACACACTAAGTTCTGTAATGGAGTTTAAACAAATAGATGGAAATACGGACAGAATTGCTTCTACCTTTACATTGGGATCAAGCGACTTTGGACTAACATTAGATGGACCAATTAACAAAAAAACCACTTTTGTATTCTCTGCAAGAAGATCCTATTTGCAGTTTTTATTTCAAGCAATTGGTTTACCTTTTTTACCAACCTACAACGATTTTCAATTTAAATCAAAAACAAAAATCAACGACAAAAATCAAATTACAGTAATTGGTCTTGGAGCAATAGATGATTTTGTGCTTAATACTGGAATTAACGATAATATACTAGCAAAAGAAAATTTAACACTTGATGATTCTCTATCACTTGAGAGAAACAACTATATATTAGGCTACTTACCTGTTTCTACCCAATGGAATTATGCAACAGGTGTAAATTGGACTAGGTTTAAAGAAAATAGTTTCCAAAATTTTATTTTCTCTAGAAACCACCTAAATAATAGATCTTACAAGTATTACAACAATGATGAAAACAACCCTGAAGGAAAGATTCAAGATTATATTTCTCAAGAAATAGAAAATAAATTTAGGTTTGAAAATACGTATAGAAAAAATGGGTGGAAGCTTAATTTCGGAACTGGAATCGAACACGCTACGTACACAAACGAAACATATCAAAGAATTGTCATTCAGAACCAATTAGATACGTTGAATTTCTCATCAGAACTTAATATCATTAAAACCTCTTTGTTTGGTCAATTGAGTAGGCAATTTTTAAGCGAGAAATTAATTTTTTCGATAGGCTTAAGAACAGACCAAAACAATTATTCTGAATCAATGAATAATCCACTCGAGCAAATTTCACCAAGACTTAGTATTTCTTACTCTATAAATAAAAAGAGCAGTATTAATTTTAACTCAGGTCGTTATTTTCAACTCCCAGCTTACACCGTAATGGGTTACAGAAATAATAACAATGAATTAGTAAACAAAGAAAATAATTTGAAATACATCAACAATAACCACCTTGTTCTAGGACTAGAACACAACCCTGGGACATACAGTAAAATAACAATTGAAGGATTTTATAAAAAATATAATAATTATCCATTTTTACTGAGAGACAGCATCTGTTTAGCTAATCTAGGTGGAGATTTTGGAGTTATTGGTAATGAGCCTGTAAATAGTTCTTCTGAAGGAAGGACATACGGAATAGAGTTTTTAGCTCAAAAAAAATTGAATAAACGATTTTATGGAATTCTGGCCTATACATGGGTAAGGAGTGAATTTCAAGACAAGAATGATGAGTTTCGTCCATCTGCTTGGGATAATCAACATATTATTTCACTTACAGGTGGTGTGAAATTGAATAATGATTGGGAAATTGGAGTCCGTTTTAGGTACTCTGGAGGTCCACCATATACTCCATATGATACGTTAAATTCATCTTTAAAATACGTTTGGGACATCAATTCCTTTGGATTATTTGATTACAACAGACTAAATGGGGAGCGATTAAAAGCGAATCACGGTTTAGATATAAGAATTGACAAAAAATGGTACTGGAATAAAGTGGCCCTAAACGTCTACATTGACATCCAGAATGCATATAATTTTCAGGGAGAAACACCTCCAAGCCTAATCGCAGTTACAGATAATAGTGGAAACATTCTTGAAGACCCTAATGATCCTACTCGTTATCAACTTAAAACCATATCTAATACTGCGGGAACTATACTACCGTCCGTTGGACTTCAGTTTGAATTTTAATTAATATTGAATGGCTTCAACACCCGTTATTTCGGGGATTAAGACTTTTAGATTTTCTTCTAGACCCGCTTTAATAGTCACCGAACTGACTGAGCAACTTTTACAAGCCCCAAGCAACTTAATAATCACTTTATTATCATCGGTAATTTCCACTAATTCCATATCACCTCCGTCATTATGAAGATAAGGTCGTAAATCTTCAATCGCATTAAGTACTATTTTTTCTTTATTATCCATTTGTTGAACATTTTGGTTGTCCATACTCAACTTGAACTACTTTTGTTTCCTCCAATTCGGTATTCCTTTTATCAACAGAACGAATTAAATTTTGGGAGGCTACACTGTAAAATGACTCTACATATGTTTCCTGTTGAAGTACAGCAGGGCGCCCTACATCAGCACTTTCTCTTATGCTTTGCACAAGTGGGATTTCTCCAAGTAAATCCAAATTCAATGATGTAGCTAAATCTTTACCCCCGTGTTGACCGAAAATAAAATACTTTTCATCTTTATGCTCTTTAGGCGAAAACCAAGACATATTTTCAATTATTCCAAGAACAGGCACATTTATATTTTCCATTTTAAACATGGCAATTGCCTTTTTGGCATCAGCTAAAGCAACTGGCTGTGGCGTAGTAACAACAACAACTCCAGTAAGAGGTAAATTTTGAACAATGGATAGGTGTACGTCACCTGTTCCAGGTGGAGTGTCAATAATTAAATAGTCCAAATCGCCCCAGTCCGCGTCAAAAATTAGTTGTCGCAATGCCTTTACAGCCATCGGACCTCTCCAAACAACCGCTTGATCAAGTTCTGCAAAAAACCCAATTGACAATAATTTTACATTGTAATTTTCAGCTGGAACAATAAGTTGTTTATTATTTACTACTCTTGAAAGAGGTTTATAGTGCTGAACATCAAACATCATCGGTAGCGAAGGCCCATAAATATCAGCATCTACTATCCCTACTCTCAATCCCTTTTTGGCTAAACCTGTAGCTAAATTTGCAGCAATGGTTGACTTCCCAACTCCACCTTTACCCGAAACAACAGCAACAATATTTTTGATATTAGGTAATATTTGTTGAGAGGCTTCTGCTTTTTTCATGGCAACTACTTCAACTTCTACGCTAATCTGATTCCCTAAAGATCTTTCGATAGCAAATTGACAAGCTTCTTTCATTCTTTTCCTAGCGTGCATCGCAGCATTTTTTGTTTCTACACGCAATGAAAGTGATTTATCAGAACTTGAAACTAAAGTAACTAAACCAAGCTCAACTATATTTTTGCCTAAATCAGGTTCAATTACTTTTTTTAATGCATCAAATACATCTTTTTCATTTATCATGTGGTAAAAATAGGTAGAAAAACAACTTAATTTAAATTGTTAACTCTTTATTAGGATCCCAAAAGTGATAATTAAAATCAGCAATTTGGTCATTAACAACTTTTACACCCTCTTTTTCTAATTGACTTTGCATGAAAAACGGATTTTCAAAGTGGTTTTTCCCAGTAAGAATTCCTTTTCTATTTACCACTCTGTGAGCTGGTAAAGTAGCATCCAATACTTGTTTATTTAAAATCCATCCCACCATTCTTGAGCTTCTCGATGAACCTAGATACTTTGCTATAGAGCCATAAGTAGTCACCTTTCCTTTAGGAACTAATCTTACTACATCAACCACATCCATAAAGAATTTGGATTGCATTATTGAATATAAAATTTTGAGATGAACATCGTGTCATCCAAATTTGAAACATATCTTAGATAGTAAAGACCTGATTTATAGTTCTCAAGATTAAGTTGAGTATAATCTGCTTTTCCATCTATTTGCATTAATTGTTGCCCCAAGGCATTGTAAATACAAAGCGTATAATCCGCAAAAAATCCATGTTCTTTGAAAAAATAAAGTATACCATTTGATGGGTTTGGGAAAATCTCATGAGGACTTTCAACGGTTACGGGTGGTGGTTGAAAACCTAAAAGAAATAATCCGTTAGCTCTGTCTGAAACCAAAATTTTATCTCCATTTCTAAAAGGATAGACACCCCAGCAACCAGCATAAGATACAGCAGGATTTCCAATGTAGGTATCATAATGACCTATTTTTTGAGGTGACAAAGGATCGCTAAGGTCGAAAATCTGAAGACCATCATGATAATAACTTACAAACGCTATGTTATTTCTAATAATGACATTGTGAGCAATGGAATTTAGTGCATTACCCATTTGAGAATTAAAAAGTGATTTTACTTGAATGTCATTTAAATCTGAAACGTCTAACACCTTCACATCTAAACCGTGGTTCTCGTCACACATAGCGTAAATATTTTTATCGCCATTAAGCCAACCCGCATGATTATAACCCTTTTGAGGATATGTACTCAGTTCTCCAATTTGAATACAACTTTGGTTTAGTTCCGTAACTACTTTTAAACCCTGTCCACCGCAATTTAAGAATGCTGTATCATTCATAACATACGCATCATGAACATGATTCACCAAATCATAATT
>CAZJVX010000093.1:0-6508 GCA_964549345.1 uncultured Flavobacteriales bacterium
GTAGTAGTTTTTAGGTAAATTATATCGTTCCACATTTAGTGCATATCTAGCAATGGTTTGTTGATTTTCCAAAGACAGAGCAAAATTACCGATCATATTGTTTTTAATTCTAGATAGATCATCCAAACTCACAAATTCATCTCGTATACGATTCATTTCCAATAACATTTGGGTTACTGAGCTATCGGTTACTTCATTTCTTACACTAGCTGAGCTAGAAAACTGCCCCACAAAACGATCTGCTCTTACTCTTCCTCTCGATCCATATGTATATCCTTTATCTTCTCTTAAGTTGGCATTCAGGTAGCTTGAAAAAGCACCACCAAAAATATTACTCATCACATTTGTTTGAGCTGTATTTTCATCACCAACTTTAAAATTAACTGGGTAGAATATTTTAATCAGGGATTGTACGGCACCCGGTTTATGTACAAAACTAACTTGCACCCCTTTTGGTTTTGAAGGAAAGTCATAAGAATGTGCTGGCACTTCTCCAGATTCCCATGACCCGAAATACGTTTGACACAGTTTCTTTGCTGGTTCCAATTGGATATCTCCGACTATCACCAAATATCCAATGTTAGGTTTAAAATAAGTGCTGTGGTATTCTTTACAACGTTCCACTGTAATATTTTCTAAATCTTCATTTAGCTGAATTTCACCATAAGGATGACTTTTCCCAAAACTCAGCACACTTTCTAATCTACTGCCTATAGCATCTGGATTTGATTTTAATGATTTTAAGCCCGACCGTTGTCTTTTAATTTTTTTATCAAGCTCTTCTTGAGGGAATATAGGGTTCAAAAGAATATCACTTGCAATTTCAGTTACCGTTTCAGCATGTTTTGAAAGACATGAAAAATAAAAACCATTAGATCTGGTGTATAACGAAGCACCTACAAAATCTATAGCTTCGTCAATATCAGACTTAGTTCTATTTTTTGTCCCTGCACTCATCATGTCTCCCATCATATCCGAAAGACCAACATAGCCCGTCTCCAAATGGGGATCTTTATTGATGATCAAATTCATGGCTAATTGAGGTAACTTATGATCCTCTACTAAGAAGACTTTCAATCCATTTTCTAATTCAAAACGTTGAGGTTCACCTAAATTTATTTTTGGTGCTTTAGATGGTTTTGGGGCGTTTGACCTATTAATTTCTTGTGCATGGATATTTGAAACAAACAGTATTCCAAGTAAAAATTTACATGTTTTATTAAAAAGCATAGTTTATCCGTTTTCTTTTGGTAAATAATAAAGTACAACTCGATTGTTTGTATTGAAATATTTTTTGGCTACACGTTGTATATCTTCCCTTGTGACTTTCATGTATCGATCTAATTCTGTGTTAATAAGATTTGCATCTCCAAAGTACATTTCATAATTCGCTAAATTTTCAGCGATTCCTATCATGGATCTAAAATTTCCCAAAAAGTTGTTTTCTAACATATTTCTAACTTTTGAAAATTCTTTTTCAGAAATGAGCTCATTTTGAATTTTTTCGAATTCTTCATTTACTTCTGACTCTAGTCTTAGGGGATCAACTTCAGCATTAGCTATTCCAAATACAAAAGATAATCCAGGATCTTCAGTTGAAAAAGGAAATGCACCCACATACATGGCAGATTGTGTTTCTTCAACACACTTTTTGTTAAAACGTGAACTTTCTCCGTCTGAAAGCACCATTGTCATCAATTCAATGGCATAAAAATCTGGAGTTCCTTGAGCAGGAATTCTGTAGGCCATCATAACACCAGGTAATTGAACATCGTCTAATATAGTATCTCTTATTTCAGCAGCTAAAGGCGGTTCCACTATAGTTATTCGGTCTATTTTCTCTTTACCTCTGGGTATGGGACCAAAATACGCTTCAATTAATTTTTTTGTGGCTGGAACATCGATATCACCAGCAATGGAAAGAATAGCATTCTCGGGAACATAAAATTTATGGTAAAAAGATATAAATTCATCTAGCGTAGCAGCATCTAAATGTTCCATTTCACCAATAGTAGTCCATCGATATGGATGTTCTTGATATGCTCTTTTATTTACTTCTGCTAAAAAACTTCCATAAGGTTGATTATCAACCCTTAACCTTTTCTCTTCTTTAACCACTTCATTTTGGGTTTCAACTCCAATCGTGTCAATTTTAGCATGCAATAATCTTTCTGATTCTAACCAAAGTCCTAATTCCAACTGATTTGAAGGAAGTACTTCATAATAAAATGTTCTGTCGTTGGTTGTGTTTGCATTATTATTTCCACCAGCGTTCTCTATGAATTTGAAAAATTCTCCTCGATTTATGTTCTCAGAACCTTCGAATAATAGATGTTCAAAAAAATGAGCAAAGCCTGTTCGATCGGGTTGTTCATTTTTGGCACCTACATGATACATTACGGAAACAGCTACTACAGGAGTACTGTGATTTTCATGAAGTAATACTTTTAAGCCATTATCGAGCTCATATTCTTCAAATTCTATTTGTGGTGATTGTGCATTAAGTGATGAAAACAGCAACATTGCCGCTATTACAGGATTAAATTTTGGCATAATTCGAAAAATTGTTGTCCTAATATACAGGAAATTATGTATTCATTAATTGAAAAAACAAAAGATCCTCATATGCTTCTTGTTTTCTAATCCATTGTTTCTTTAGACCACTTAACGTGAAGCCAGCATGTTCAAACAGGGATATAGCAGCCTTATTAGATTGAAATACTTCTGCAAACAATTGGTTCAGATGTAGTTCTTTACTTGATATTTCAATCAAGGTTTTAAGGGCTTTATTCGCTATTCCTTTTTTTCGAAATTTTTTATCTATAAAAATTCCTACACCAGCTCGAGAATGAACTATATTAAAATTATATAAATCAATATAACCTATTGACATATCATCAAGGTTGATCATATATCGAACTTGTCCGTTCATAAAAGGATCCTGATTACTGTTTAAATAAATGACCATCTGATCTTTCGTGTAAAAAACAGGCATATCTGTATGATCAATTTTTAAAACGTCATTTTCCCAGCCCAATAAATCATCTAAATCTTTAATGGACGGCTGTCTTAATCTTACGTTCCAATTCGATTTTAGCATTATTTATGCAATTTATTACATCTTGTTTGTTGTATCTTGGAATTTCTACTAGGTGAGTGTTAGAAGCACCATCAAAACCAAAATGATAGGTAGCAGTTATATTATTTTCTACTACCAGCAGCTCTATTAGTTCATATACGAATTCTGCATTTAAAGACCTATTTTTAACTAATTCGAAACACCTCTTAAGGGGTTTGTAACAGCTATATTCGACACCCAAATTTTGATATTCTGTAAAAACAGATTCCACAATTTTTTTATCCAAAATCAAAGACGTATTGAAAATGACAACTTTTTGTTTTTTTTTATATAAAATTTGACAAAACTGAGAAAAAGAGAAGCCCAATTTTAACCCATTTACAGTACAGCTGTAATATTTTTTTCCTAATAACAGCCCTACATGGGGGGGGTTAAAATCTTCACCATTGATAACAATGGCACAATCCAAGTTCAGTTTTTCAGGATTGGTAATTAAAAATTCTGGTTTAAGATTTATTTTCATAGCTGAATCTCTCCTCTGTATATAAACTGAGCTGGACCAATTAAATGTATATCATTAAACAGGTCACCTTCTTTTGAAAAAACCACCTTTAACAAGCCTCCTTTTGTCCTCACATTTACAGTTTCTTTGACATCATTGGATTGAGCATAACACAAAGCGGCAGCAGTTACTCCAGAACCACATGACAAGGTTTCATCCTCTACTCCTCTTTCAAATGTTCTGATTTTTATTTCATCGTTTATTACCTCTACCATATTGACATTAATACCTTCATTATTAAATGGCTCACTATGTCGTATTACTTTGCAGTCACTTATAAAATCAGTGTAGTTTATGTCCTCTTTAAATCTGACATAATGCGGAGAACCTGTATTTGCGCTAAAGTCACCATTGGATAACGTTTCTACATTAACTGGTGATTTTATATCAATTTTGACTGTTCCGGGGCTTAAAACTTCTCCCTTGTGAGGACCATCATTTGTTAAAAATGAACATTTTTTTGTGCAAATCCCATTATGAAAGCAGAATAAAACGGCACATCTACTACCGTTACCACAAAAACTAGATGAGCCATCTGGGTTGTAAAATTGCATTTCAAAATCATAATCTTCATGATGCTTTATCAGCATCACTCCATCTGCACCTATTCCATATTTTCGGTCACATAACTTGATAATATTTTCCTTTGAAAAAGACGGAACATAGTGTTCTCCGTAAATAATGATAAAATCATTACCCGCACCATGATATTTATAAAAGTTAAAGATCATTTCATCGCAAAAGTAACCATTATTTTGGTTAACATATATTAACAGCAGATCAACAATTTTTAATACATATCTTCTTTAGCTTTAATAAAATTTAATAATATGAAATCAAAGGTCACATTTATTATATTAAGCATTTATGGTGGTGCTTTAGCGTTTTTAATTTTCAGCTCAATTGGTGAAAACTCAGTTAGTAATGAATCTAAAAAAGTTAAATCTGAAATTGTTGAGCCTACACCATTTTCAATGGTAAATAGTAACTCATCCATTCCAAAGGAATTGGATTTTACTTCAGCAGCAGAAAAAACCGTAAACGCTGTTGTTCATATCTCCAGTGAATATCAACAAACTTATCAATCTGACCCAATGTTTGAATTCTTCTGGGGACCGCATAGCCCTAATGGATCCATTCCCCAAGTTGCAACAGGTTCAGGAGTCATTATTTCAGAAGATGGATATATCATTACCAATAACCATGTCATAGATGATGCAGAAAAAATCATGATTACATTTAATGAAGGAAGAGAACTAGAAGCTAGTCTTATAGGCGCTGACCCAAACACTGACTTAGCGCTCTTAAAAGTGGACGAGACAAACCTTCCTTACACCTCATTTGGCAATTCTGATGAAGTGAAATTAGGTGATTGGGTTCTTGCAGTTGGAAATCCATTTAATTTGACTTCCACTGTTACAGCCGGTATAGTCAGTGCAAAAGCAAGAAATATTAATATTTTAAGACGAAATGAAAATGTATTTCCATTAGAATCATTTATCCAAACCGATGCTGCTGTAAATCCTGGAAATAGCGGAGGTGCTTTGGTAAATCCCCAAGGTCTGTTAGTTGGTATAAACACTGCTATCGCTTCTAAAACAGGGTCCTATTCTGGTTATTCATTTGCTATTCCATCCAATATTGCCTTAAAGGTTGTTAATGATCTAAAAAAGTATGGAATGGTTCAAAGAGCTTTTATTGGAGTTATTATTCAGGATGTAAGTCAAGAAATTATGAATGATTTTAAACTTCCAGATACCAAAGGAGTTATGGTTAAAGATTTAACGGATGGTGGTGCAGCAATTGATGCTGGGATTAAAGTCAATGATGTGATCTTAAAAGTAGAAAATATTGAGGTTAATGATGTACCAGAATTACAAGAACAAATAGGAAAGTTTAAACCTGGAGACGAAGTGAGTTTAATTGTAAGAAGAAATAATGATACTAAACTGATCCGTGTAATTTTAAGAAATGAGAATGGAAATACCACTCTTACAGACCGTAAAGAAATAGAAAAGAAAACTGTTATTTTTGGAGCTTCTTTCAGGGATATTTCAGACGAATACAACTCGATCAACATTAATCATGGCGTCATAGTTGAAGACCTTAAAGAAGGCCGGCTAAAAGATGCTGGTCTTAAAAAAGGTTTCATTATAACACATATCGATAAATACCCTATTAAGTCTAAAAAACAACTTCTTAATCTGTTAAAGACTAAAAAAGGAGGTATTCTTATTGAAGGTAAATTCGAAAACGGAGTTAAAGGTTACTTTGGTTTTGGATTATAGATTTAATCTATTTGTTTGAAAAATTCAACATCTTAAATTTTCTTTAAATTTTCATTAAATTTGAGAAAAGAACTTTTTGAAAAAATTCCTACTCCTTATAAACTTCATAGGTTTTGTATCTTTTTCCTCCGCACAATTAGGTATCAACGAATTTAACTGTAAAAGAGGCTTTTTAGACGAGAATGGAGATGATGTTGATTGGATTGAAATCTACAACTACTCCAACAACACAGTTTTACTTTCAGATTTCTACCTAACTGACAATCAAAACAATTTGGACAAATGGCAGTTTCCAGCCATTAATTTAGGAAGTCAAGAATTGATCACCATATGTGCTTCAGGCAGAGAAAATACCAAGTTCCCAAATCACTGGGAAGCTTTAGTTGTCCCTGAAAATAACTGGAAATACTGGCTGGGAACTTCTGCTCCTCCAACTGACTGGAAACTTCCAGGTTTCAATGATCAAACTTGGGATACTGGACAAGGTGGAATTGGTTATGGTGATAATGATGACAATACCATTATAAGTTCGGTGCCATCACTATTTTTAAGAAAAGAGTTTCAAGTATTGGATTTAAA
>CAZJVX010000094.1:0-6506 GCA_964549345.1 uncultured Flavobacteriales bacterium
CCTTGTCAAATGCATCATCCAATAAGGCAACTGATTATAGAAATAAGTCCACACAACTCAGAAATGAATCAGCGGGCATGTCTAAAAAAGATAGGGCAAAGGCGTTAGTACAGGCAGATCAATATGATCAATTAGCGAGAGAAGAGCAAATAAAAGCAGATGGTTACGCCTCAAAATCCAAGAAATATAAATCACTAGAAGAGGCAATGGTGAAGGACATTGCTATTGCAGAAAATATTGAAAATGAAGACATATCTTATGTGGCTGGCACAGAAGAGTTTAAATCTTACAATGAAAAGCAAAAGTCATTAAACAATCTTGAAGTGGAGAAATCCAAAAAATCAGCTGATCAACAGGCATATCAAAATATGAGCCGACAACTAGATGCTAAAGCAGATGCCCTTGAGCAACAAGCTAAAAATGAAAAGAATCCCATTAAAAAGGCAGACTTATTAGCTGATAGAGATGAATTCAGAAGAGAAGCTAAAAAGAAAAAGAGCTTAGCAGATGCATTAATCATATCCATTGACTCATTAGATGGTGAAATCAGGACTAAAGAAGACGAACAAGAAATCATTTTGTCAAGTTTAGATTCCTCTTCAGCAACTCAAGTTAGAGCATTGGCTATTTCTGGCAAAGCAGAAGAATTAATAGATAGAATTGCTGCGGAGTTGCCACCCAATGAAGATGTTGTTGAAAATAGAAATATGGAATTAAATAACACAGATAATACCACAGTGGATGATAGCTTCCCAATTGCTAATATAGTACCTGCTAAAGGGGAAATTACATCAAATACTTATGTGCCTCCATCGAAAGTGACAGCAGATATCATCAAATTCACTGCAGAGGAAGTTTCAGTGTACAGTGATGACAATCCCATACCCGTAAATCCTAAACTTCCAGACGGGTTAATTTACAAGGTTCAAGTGGGTGCATTTAGAAACCCCATACCGCAAGATTTATTCAAAGGATTTGCTCCCGTCAGCGCAGAGAAGGTAAGGGATGACATTACAAGATATAGGGTAGGTTATTTTACGTCTTACAATGTAGCCAATACAGCTAAAAATCAAGTGAGAGGTTTGGGTTATAGAGATGCATTTGTAGTCGCTTTAAACAATGGAAATCGAGTTACACTAAGTGAAGCTAGAAATATGGAGTCCTCAACAAACGTAGCTGCTCCGGCCCCAATAATTCAGCCTAACAAGAATAATGAGGTAGTAGCTTCTACTGCGAATTTGAGTACATCTTCAGATCAAAATATAGCCCAATCAACTTCTGCAAATACGATAAAAGGGGTATTTTTTTCCGTACAGGTAGGCGCCTTTTCAAAGCCTCTTACTAATGACAATGAACTGAACGTTTCGCCACTTGTGCTTAACCGTTACAATGGATTATATAAATATTCTACCGGTATTTTTAACTCAATTGAAGATGCTGGTAGGAAAAAAGCTTCTCTTATTGAACAAGGTATTGCCGATGCTTTTATAATTGCCTACAACGATGGAAGAACAATTTCATTAGATCAGGCTACTTCTTCTAATCCAAATCGAGTAGTAGCATATCAAAACCCTGAATTTTATTATTTAGACTTTGGAACATATAATGATTCTACATCGAATTCTATTGCACAGTCATTTATAAATTTACGTGCTTTAAATATAAGATCGAGAGTAAGAAAAGACGGAAAACAATTCTTTAGTAAAAAATACAATTCTCGGGCTGAAGCAATAGAGGCTCAAAAAACAGCTAATGCCGCAGGTCTAGTTAATGTTTTTGTATTGAAATCTAACAGAGACGAATTTGCTTTTAATTATGAATTTAAAGTCAACCTTGGAAGTTTTCAAAATGATCTTCCACCTGATGTTTCCACTGCATTTGAAAATCTAAAGCAATTAGAAATCAAGCCATACAAAGAGGGAGATTATACAATTTATCTGTCTAAAAGTCGTAATTCCTACGAGGAAGCCATCACAGATCAAAATGCATGTAGAATGGAAAACATAACAGATGCTAAAATTGTCGTGTTTAAGGATGGCGTACCTACTTCGCTAGATAAAGTTTTGAATTCTTTTAAATAATTCAGATTATTTAATATGTTTGTCATATATGAGTTTAGATCATCAGTATCAAGAAGAAATTGCAGAAAATCAGGTTGTCGTAGAACAAAGTGAATTGCTCTTGTACAATGACGATGTAAATACTTTTGATCATGTTATCAACATGCTTTGTAAATATTGTGACCATGACTTAATTCAGGCCGAACAATGTGCCTGGATAGTGCATAATAATGGAAAATGCATGATAAAAAGAGGAGAGTTTTCTGCGTTAAAACCCATTTGTTCTGCACTTCTTGACGCGGGACTCAGCGCCAAAATACTATAGATGCGATACGCTACGGTAGTATTTTTTATAATACTATTTTATTCCTGCGTTGGCAGAGTGATAATAGATTAAACTTGGATGTATTTGAAGAAGGAAAAGGAATGATTAAGTTTTATACTTTTTTGTATCTAACACAAGATGAAAGAGAGAATTTCATCAAAGACCATCATTTACCTTTTGACCCACTTAAATCAGAGGGATATTTTTCTTTAGGTTGTAAAGACAGTGAAGCTACGGGAAAGGGTAGAGAAGGCCATTGGAATAACAGCCTTAGGACAGCGAGTGGTCTTTATTTATAATGGTTTATGCATTCAGAAAAAAAACTAAATTTAGATGGAATATCCATTACGTTTTACAGAAGTAAAAAAGCTAAAAATATAAACATTAGCATAAGACCATTTAAAGGAGTCCGGGTTGCTGTCCCAAGATTAGCCTCATTTCGCCAAGCAAAAAAATTTGTTTTGTTAAGAAAAAATTGGATAGAAAAGCACACCTCTCAAATGAAGCAGTTTGAAGACAGGCAAACTATTTTTAACTGGGATACGGAATTTAGGACGAAATACCACACAGTAAAGTTAATTAAATCTAGAATAGATATAATTAAGTATAATTGTACTGAAAATCAACTAGTTGTAAATATTCCAGAAAACAAAAACATCCTTAATAGTGATGTGCAGGACTTTATCTTTAATGCCATTGAAAAAACATACAGGTTGGAGGCTAAGGCATATCTGCCGGATAGAGTAGAAGAACTAGCAAAAACCTACGGATTGTTTTATAAGAAGGTAAAAATCAATAATGCCAAAACACGCTGGGGGAGTTGTTCTAGTGAAAATAATATAAATCTCTCTCTACAACTGATGCGTTTACCCGATTATTTAATTGATTACGTGATACTACACGAGTTGGCTCACACTAAGGTGAAAAATCACAGTATTCATTTTTGGCAATTTTTGAATTCTATTACAGACAATAAGGCTAAAAATCTTGATAAAGAACTGAAGTCCTTTTATCTCCAAGTTTTTTAGTTGTTTCTGGTGTGAAGTTTCACGATACGATTAACTTCCAGTTTTACTTCCTTACTTTTTCTAAATCCCCATATTTTTGCTCTTGCTTTTTTTCCTGCCTCTGTTAAATCAACTAGTGGTTTTGGATAATTTGATTTAATACCATTAAAAACTTGATCAAGTTCAGTCATCTTCCAAGGTTCATGAATAAACTCCTTAGGAACATCTTTTAACTCATTCACCCACTTTTTTATGAATAATCCCTCAGGGTCGTGATCTATTGATTGCTTTATAGGATTATACATTCTAATGGTATTAATTCCTGTAGTACCCGCCTGCATTTGAAATTGATTGTAATGAATACCTGGCTCATAGTCGAGAAATAAATTGGCTAAATGATATACACCATCCTTCCAGTTGCAATCTAAATGATGACAAAAAACAGATACTAACATGGCTCTCATTCTAAAATTAATCCAACCTGTTTCCATTAAACATCGCATACAAGCATCTACCAATGGCCAACCTGTAAGTCCAGTTTTCCAGGCGTTGATTTTCTCATAATCGCTCTCATATGGCATCAACTCAAATCCTTTATTTACACATTGTGTTTCATATGTGCATTCATTTTCAAATTTTTGGATAAAATGACAATGCCATTTTAATCTAGTCAATAAACCATTAAATGCTCTCTTATGGTGGACATAATTAGGATGGTTTTTGACGAATTGAAAAGCTTGTCGAATACTAATGTTACCCCAAGCTAAATAAGGAGATAGTCGACCACATGATTTTCTGCTTTCTGTTGGTTTTGAAATGTGCCGGTTGTACAGTTTACCTCGATCTTCACAGAATGTCTCCAAGTATTTCCAAGCATAACTTTCTCCCGCTTTCTGAAATGCTATTGGATATGATTTAAGCTCTTTAAGCATGGAATTAGGCAAACTATAAGGATGTTCTATAGAAATTCCTTTGCAAGGCTTAAATTCATTCTGAATGGGCTTTTTGTGCATGTTTTCGTACCATTGTTTGTCCCATCCTTTTCTGTTGGTTATGCCTCTCACCACCCCATCACGCTGAAATTCAATCCATTTTATCTGTTTTGCCTTAAATATGGAACAAACTCTTTTATCGCGATCCCATGTTTTTTGAATACCTGTTTCTTGATAAGAAAATACATTGGCTATGTTAAATTTGGAAAGTAAAAATTCAAATATGCTTTCCGCTTCACCATAGAAGATAGTAATTGATTTGTTGTATTTAGTCAGCTGGAGATTAATTTGTTCGATAGAGCGGAAAATGAACTGTTGATGACGTAAGGAACTATCAGGATGAGATAAGATAGAGGGTTCAAAAATATAGATAGGAATATATGGGAGGTGATTTTTCTCTGCTGCATTAAATGAAGCATGATCTTGTGTTCTTAAATCTCTTTTAATCCAAACAATATTAATACTTTCTTTCAAGATAAATACAGCTGCTATTAGCGCTAATGGCTAAATAATTTCATCTGACTCGGCTTCTTCAATTTTAACTTCTTTGGCATATTTTACTTGTACCTTTTCGAAGTATATGTTCAATAACAGCATAAAAAAGCCGTAAAGAACAGAAGTTACTATAAGAGCGTTATTAAGTAGTCCTTCTGCTGAAAAAGATAGTCGAATAAGAATAGTTGAAATGATGAACCCTGAATTACGAAGTATTTCATGAAACTTATCCGTTTTATAAAGCGAAATCAAAAGAAGCAATACATCGGCCATGATTAGCACTGTAAAGAATTCATTAAAGAAAAGTTCATTTATATCATGAATCGAAAAGAATACTTGATCAATTGAAAATAACTCTACATAAATCCACTTCCCCAAACTTGTAACAGCTAATACAATAAGAACAGGAAATAAAAGCATTGCAATGGTTTTTTTTCTTTTAATAAAAAGTTCGAGGTTGTCTACCTTTTCTATTTTTTTAGCAATAGACTTGTGTTTGGTGTTGAAGTAGTAAAACAGGAAAATGATAAAAAATAAAACTAGTGTAGATAGTAGATCATAAGTGAGTTGCAAATCATATTTCTCTTGAAACCAATTAGAAGTGAGATCAATGTTGGCAATGTCCTTAAATATTCTCCGAACTATGATAAGAGTAATAATTTCATATTGCTTTCTTATGTATTGAGAAATGGACCGTGGTAGGTAGTATACCACTAAAAAAACTTCATAAACTAAGATGAATGAAAAGGGAGTATAAATGGCTACAATAGGGTTGTTGAGCAATTTATTATCTGGAAAATTTATGATTCCAAATTGATTCAAAAGAATAAGTGTTAAATGTAAAACAAACGTAACTATCGAAAGTGTGACAAAGACTCGTTCTACTTTCCTCTTAAACTCTTCAGAAAAAATATAATTATGAATTTTTTCGATCATATGCAAATTTCATGAAAAAAACAGCCCAAAAATAAATTTGTTGAAAAAAAGACTCTTCAATAAGCCGAATGGATAGACATTGCAATCTGTTATTTTACATTTAAATATGTTATATTTTAATGACTTTGATTAGTTTGGTATTACTTTCAAAAATCAATCTAAATAGGTAAACCCCATTTGAAAAAGAAGATATGTCAATTACTTTATGATAATGAGTTCCCCTCAAGTTTCCAATCAGATCATAAATCTCCACTTTTTCAAAAGATTTTAAATTTTCTAGGTATATCAGGTCCGTAGTGGGGTTAGGATAAACCTTCATATTTTCATGATTTATTTCCTGTGTGCTTGTGTTATTTAATGAACCATATACATTATCAAAATATATGATGTTATCTTGTGATCTTCCTCCTAAATCAAAATCGGGAAATATGACAATTTGGTCTTTAACAATAGGGTAAACACCTATTCTAGAAGAGAAATCAAACGTTAATTCTTCCCACTGGTTGATAAGGGTGTTACTCACCTTTATTTCGGGTTGAGCCGCATTTGTGGCATCAACAAATTTAATTCCTACATCGCTAACAACGGGTTTCCAAACCATAATTTTAACTGTACAATTTGTATTATCTAAAGAAAAAGAGCCAATATCAGCTCCGTGCATAGACTCCACTCCAGCCCAAGGTTCACCAGC
>CAZJVX010000095.1:0-6487 GCA_964549345.1 uncultured Flavobacteriales bacterium
TTGGTTCATGATGAGGGAACGATATTTAGGTATTCTACCCATGAAAACACCATCTTAAATGCCATCCGAAAGCAGTTGCTAGCTAGTCAATACACCTTTAAGGATGAATTGATTCAATTCATCGAATCCATCAGTCAAGCCACTAAGAATACCGCTAATCCATGGCCTGTTCCTGAAAGAAATATGGTGGATTTATGCGAAGTTATTAAAGATTACTTTTATCATCCATTTACTAAAGGTTCCAATTCCATTAAAAAGGTGTTACCTGCTATTTTATCAACCAGTACTTTCATTCAAGCTAAATACAGTAAAGACATAGAATACATTGGTCTAAGTAGTAAAAATTTCCCAAAATCACACCGTTGGTTGCAGCGTGATAAATTTGGAGAATTAATCAGTCCCTATGATTTACTACCCAAAGTATATGAAGGAGCCAATCAGGAAGAAATACAGCAATACCTTTCGGATATTGAAGATTTAAATGACGGTGGAGCTGCACTAACGGCATACGGTAAAATTCAGTATACTGATATGACCAATGAGGAAAGAAATCAAATTAAAGAAGCACTGCTTAAATATTGCGAGCTTGATACATTAGCCATGGTTATGATTATGGAACACTTACAATCCATTTAATTCATCCCTTTTTTCTGTAAAAACATAAAGTAGTAAGTGTGTCTTTTTCTTTGAGTTCAATTCAGAAGGTCCAGTGTATATGTAATTTATTTTCAGTTCAGGATGATCTACTTTGAATTGGTTGATTGTTTTTTCCCAAACGCGTTTGTCTGCTAAGAAAGGAAAATCAAATTTGTACACGTCCTTAACCACCTCAATTCCTTCTACAGGACTATCCACATTTGAAAATGTGTTTTGCGAAAAATCAATAATGGAAAAAGAGGCCATTGAGGTTAGTACAAGGCCTACCATTATGGCTATTTTCACTTCTTTATTTTTTATTGACACAATGGGTAAATCACTTTCACTTAAATATTTAAATAGGATCCAAGATGCAATTAGAATTAACCAAAACAACCCATGTTCTAAGAGTTGGAACCGGTCTCCAAATACTTGGTCAGCTATAGAGAATAAGCCAAATAACGTAACAGATGTTAATATGCCACGGAAAAACCACTTTTGAGCCAACTCTGCTTTTCGTTTGCTAAATTGAATTAAAGCTAATAAGTAAAAAATAAAGTTTAATGCTTCCAAAGAAGAAACAAAAGCTAGGGCTAAAGTGGGGAAGACTGGATTTTTAAGCCCCAATGATCCAAAAAATTTAACGAACAAAGCAAAAAAGTCTTTTCCAACCCACAGATAGTGCACATCTGGAATGATTTTGTCTAACACACTTAATCCCCAAAAAAAGGTCCAGAAAAAAAGCACCATAAATTTTAATATGTTTTTTTCTTTCATTTTTTATTTTCTGTTATGATGTAAAAAATAAGGGCATCAGCCTTCTTTAACCTAAGCGGATTTGGTACGGTATAAATATGATTAATTTTTTTGTCTGGATATACGGAATTAAATCGCTCAATGGTTTTTTCAAATACGGTGCTTCCTCCAAGAAACGGGAAGGTGATCTTAAATATATTTTCACTCACTTTTTCACTATCTAGAGCGTCTGTTCTGCGATAGAAGTAATTTTCATTATAGCTTGAAATAGATGAGCTAGTAACTACAATTAAAAAAATGGATAACAACCCGGACAAAAAGATTTGTTTCTTATTTAAGGTAAGGTTTTCGTTTTCTGGTTTTTGATAAAGCCGAATAAATACTACCCAAGAGAATAAGGTGAGAAACCAAAAAAGCGTGTGCTCAAGTAATTCAAAACGATCTCCAAAAATGTGATCGCCAATAGAGAAAATAGTAAATGTGATAAGCGTAAATACAATTCCTATGAAAAACCAACCTCTAGCAGATTCTACTTTTTTCTTTGCATAGTAGATTAGCGCTCCAAGAAAAAATACAAATGCAAATACTTCTAGCCCTGCGGCAATTATTAATGCAAGGTTGGCAATCCATGGCGATTCTAAACCTGCAGAAGCAAAAAACTTTTGAAACTGGGCAAAACGATCTCTTCCAACCCAAAGAAACATACTTCCACCAATTACTTTATCTACAATGTTGAACAACCAAAATAGAGACCAATAAAATAAAATAGAAAATTGTATTAGCTGATTGGTGCCAGTATTGCGGTCAACAAATGGAATTTTCATGGGTTGAAGTTATTGGACTAAACTACAACTTTTATTTATGGTAAAATGGATTATTTGACTAAGCCATCTCAGGAACACTATTTTCTAAGCCGATTTTGTACGTTTCAATAGCTCGGTTTCTGGCGAAAGGATGCTCTACTACAGGCTGCGGATAGGTAAGTTCATTTAAATCTTCAATCCATTTATTAATGTAAGTATGTGATTTATCAAATTTTTTTATTTGCTCCGAAGGATTGAAGACCCTGAAGTAGGGTGCTGCGTCACATCCGGTTCCTGCTGACCATTGCCAATTGCCATTGTTAGAAGCTAATTCATAATCTAACAATTTTTTAGCAAAATAAGCTTCTCCCCATCGCCAATCAATGAGTAAATGTTTACATAAAAAACTAGCTGTTATCATGCGCACTCTGTTATGCATAAATCCTGTTTTATTGAGCTCTCTCATGCCCGCATCTACAAATGGATATCCAGTCTCTCCATTGCACCACTTTTTAAACTCTTCTTCATTGTTTCTCCATTGTATTCCATTGTATTTGGCTCTAAAATTTTGATTAACTACATGAGGAAAATGCCATAAGATTTGCATAAAAAACTCCCTCCAGATTAACTCACTTAAATAGGTTGAATTCACATCCTTAACCTTAAGTACAATTTCTCTAATACTTACTGTACCAAATCTTAAGTGTGGACCAATTTTAGAGGTGCTGTCTAATGATGGAATATTTCTTGTCTTATCATAATCAACCACCTTATTCAAGTCAAATTCAGGAACTTGAATAGATGACGATGAAAATCCAAGGTCTTCCATATTTGGAAATGCGTAATTTGATTTTTTAAGATTAGTGAAATTAGAATCGGTGTTTACCTTACAATCTGTTTCTTTAAAGCGTAATAACCATCTGTTTTTGAAAGGAGTGAAAACCGTGTAAGGTTTTCCATCGTTTTTTACCACTTCATTTCTTTCAAAAATGACTTGATCTTTAAAGGTGACAAAAGGAACACCAAAATCTTGTAATACTTCTTTCACTTCAAGATCTCTATTGATGGCATAGGGCTCGTAGTCATGGTTCGTATAAACAGAGTCTACAGTTACTTTTCTACATATTTCTCGAAATACATCTGCTGGATTACCATAATACACTTTTAAAGAGGAATCATATTTTTTCAATTCCTTATTAATCTTGTGTAAATGCGTATAAATGAAATTGATTCTGGCATCATTACTTTCAAGCTCTTCAACAATATTCTTGTCGAAAATAAAAATAGGTTGAATTCCTTTATTTTCCTCTAAGGCGTAGTGTAATGCTGTGTTGTCGAATGTTCTTAAGTCTCTTCTAAACCAAAAAATATGCATATCAATTATTTTGCGATTTGGGAAGAACCCAAAAACCGATAGTTAATAATCCTAATAGTAAGGCGATGAAAATGTACTTCATGGTTAAATTTTTAGTGATGAGAGGCCTCCATCTACATGTAAAATTTGGCCTGTCATATTATGATCTTTTAATAAAAATAAAGCAGCTTGAGCTACATCTTCCGCACTGTTTATTCTTTTAGTGGGGTGTCTCTCGTTGGATCTCTTAACAGCTTCTTCGTTTCTTAATATACCGCTTGCGAGTGGGGTATTGGTTAGCGTAGGAGCTACACAATTTACCTTTATTTTTCCTGCAAACTCTCCAGCTAATGACCTGGTCAACCCTTCTACAGCACCCTTAGCAGCTGATATAGATGCGTGAAATGGCATTCCTTGAGTTACCGCTACCGTACTAAATAAGATAATATTAGCATTTTCAACCTTGCTCATTTGCCTAAAGTATTTTTTGATGACTTTCACAGCACCCATGAAATTAACTTGGTGATCGTTCATAAAATCTTCTTCTTTTAAAGAACCAAAAGGTTTTAGGTTTATACTACCTAAGCAGTAAACGATATTTTGAATGTTTTCTAACTCAGGCAGCTCATCGTGCATTACATCCACTTTCATGTGATGATGTGTCGAAGAAGATGGGTTATAATCGCTTCTACTAAAAATGATACAATTTTCTTGGGATAATAAATTTGAGATGGCTAATCCGATGCCTTTTGTACCTCCTACAATTAGTGTGTTATGCATGGTTATATTTTTTTTCTAATATTTCAAATCTGTAATTAAAGATTTTTCTAAGCTGTGGTTTAACTAGAACAGGAACCAAAAGACGTCCAAAAAAACCAAATGGGACCTTGAAAGAAACCTTATCAGTCATTCTAATCATGCCTTCAATTTCTTCAAAATGATGTTCATGATGCCACATAGTATACGGACCAAATCTTTGTTCATCTACAAAAAATAAATTGTCTTTCACATGAGTAATTTCTGTAACCCAGTTCAATTTAATACCTAGTAGTGGAGAAACTTTATAAGAAATAATCTGTCCTTCAAACATAGATTCAGTGGTCTCAGAGGTGATGTTGAAATCCATTTCTTTTGGTGTAATTTTGGATAAGTTTTTCGGATTTGAAAAAAATCTCCAAGCCTCATGTAAATTAGTTTTTAAGTCTTGAACTACTTTTAGAGTGTAGATCCCAGAGTGAGACGAAAAATTGATCATTGATCTAAATATTTGTGAAATTCTGCTTTAGTAAATTCGTCTTGGAACTTACCATTGTAAAAACATGTAGTAGTGGCAGAAGAATCATCTTTAATTCCTCTTGACGATACACACAGGTGTTTTGCATCAATGATTACAGCAACATCTTCCGTTTCTAGAATACTCATCAATTCATTTCCAATTTGATTGGTAAGTCTTTCTTGTACTTGTGGGCGTCTAGCAAAATAATCTACTATTCTATTTATTTTGGATAGACCAATTACCTTTCCTGATGAAATGTACGCAACATGAACTTTTCCATAAATGGGTACAAAATGATGTTCGCAGTTGGAATAAAAAGTAATATTTCTTTCCACTAGCATCTCGTTATACTTGTATTTATTTTCAAATAAGGCTACCTTGGGTTTATTCTTTGGATTTAATCCATAAAATATTTCATCGATATACATTTTTGCAACTCGATGAGGAGTTCCTGACAATGAATCATCCGTTAGATCCAGGCCTAATGTTTCCATAATTGCTCTAAAATGTCTTTCAATAATATTTTTTTTCTCTTTGTCGGAGATGTCGAATGCATCTGATCTTATTGGAGTGTCATACGATGTTGAAATGTGATCATCACCTACTAAATCAAAATTATACGCTTCTACGTTCGGTTCGTCAACTAGGGTAGATGACGATATTTCTTTTAGTTTCATATAGTTTTATTTTAAGGTCAAATTTTTGATCTAGTTTTAATCTTAGCTTATCGTAAATAACAAATGCTATGTTTTCAGCTGTTGGATTTAAGTCCCTAAACTCTACTGTATCGAGATTTAAATTTTTATGATCAAAACAATCTAAAATTTCACCTTTGATTAAATCTGATAAAACCTTCATGTCTATTAAGTAACCACTTTCAGGGTCAACATGACCGCTTACCATAACTTCTAAGTCATAATTATGCCCATGATAATTGGGATTGTTACATTTCCCAAAAAACGCTTTGTTTTTTTCATCTGACCAATTATCATTGTGTAATCTATGTGCAGCATTAAAATGTTCAGCCCTAACAACAGTGATTTTTTCCATTTTGTTTCATCATTTGGTTTCAAAGTTAAACAAAAATGTTTAATGTTTATGTCATTAAGTTAAACAAATTCATATTTTATGTTAAATAACAGATTAAGTTTGATGTCTAATGGATGATTTTATATTTTATTTCGAAGTTATTGCAGTTCTTACAGGAATCTTAAGTGTGTGGCTAACTAAAAAAGAAAACGTGATACTCTACCCCGTAGGAATTTGTAGCGTTAGTATTTGGATTTATTTATGTTGGATTGGTGACTTGTTTGGCCAGTCTATTATTAATCTCTTTTTTTTAATAATGAATATATATGGGTGGCATAATTGGCAATCAAAGGATGACAACCAAAAATTTAAAATTCAAATTAAGAAAAATAACGCCATCGAAAATGTAATGGTTGTTATAATATCCATTTTTCTATCGGCTTTAATTTTTGTGTTAATAAACCAATTTCAAAAGGAAGACGCGAGTTTATTCTATGTGCTTTTAGAGTCTATCATAACAGGCTTAAATTTCGTAGCTATGTGGTTAATGGCTTGGAAAAGAATAGAACACTGGTACTTATGGATAATTGGGGATATATTGTGTATTCCCCTTTTTATATTTAAAGATTACAC
>CAZJVX010000096.1:0-6152 GCA_964549345.1 uncultured Flavobacteriales bacterium
CCAGTTAAATTCAACTCATTTATTTCCATTTTAGTTAATCCGGGATTTAAATCAATAATATTTTGAACAATAGACTGAGATAAGTCGATAGTGTTACATAGATCTATTCTGAGATCAATGTAGCAATTCAAAAGACAATGGTTTAGTGAAATTTTTTGGGCAGATAATTTGTAAAAATCCAATCTAGCATTATTGAATGTAGCTTCTTCAAAGTCTAATACGCAATTAGTCAATAAACCTTCTCTAAAACTTACATTACTAGACCCAAATTCAGTTCTGCGAAAAATTAATTTATTCCCTTCACTCACATTAATTTCCTTAAAATTAATTTCTCCATCACCAAAATGAACTCTTCTAAAATCAACCTTTCCATTTCCAAAATCAACTTTAGAAAAATTAATTTCATCCCCATTAAAAATTGATTTATCAAATATTACGCTACCTTTTTTGAAAGTAGCAAATGCAAATGAAACATCGCCGTTACCAAAATGTACATTTTTGAAGCTAACATTGCCATTGCCAAAATAGGTGTTTATAAAACTGAGATTTCCATTTTCAAATGTAGCATTATCAAAATTTACTTTTCCTGAATTGAATTTGGCATATTGAAATATATTATTTCCTTCGCTGTAACTCGTACCTTTAAAGGACACTGGGAAATTTCCAAATTCGGCTTTTAAAAAACTGAGATTTCCAGAACCAAAATGTGCGTTTGTAAAGTCTGCTTTAGTTCCAGTAAAATTTGCTAGTGAAAAATCAACGACTTTTTCAGATTCGAACAAAGCATCATTTGCACAAAAATCAATTAAATCAATTTTTTCATTTTGATTAAGGTTGAACTTAGATCGATATTCAGAAAGTGAAAAACCTCTTACCAAGCAGTTAGAAACATCAATAGGTGATTTATCTTTAATTTTCTTATAGAGTGATTTAACGTCAACCACTCCGTATTCCTTCCTCTCAATAAGATTATTATTGATGTCAAAAAAGGAAATTTTTGCGCTTTGTTTGTGCTTTATTCCATTTGCTGTGGTTAGCGGATCATTGAGTATTTCAACTTGGTAATTTTGTATATATCGGTAAACCTTCACTATTTAAAGATATAGTAACATTATGAACTGTATACAATTTTACAACTGTTTTTTAGGGTTTAGCTAAAAAATTATTTGCTTTTCCTATCCACTTTTCAGGACCCCCAGCTACATAACCTAAAGTACCCATTTTTAGAAAATTAACTTTATTTTCCATGATTTGAGGTTCTACTATCCAAACTGTAGGATACCCCCTTACGGCAAACACATTAGCTAATTCTCTATTTTGTTTCATGATGTTTTCTGGAAGTCTCTTTCTTCTTGGGAAATCAAGTTCAACTAAAATCACATTTTCATCTGACCAAGTCTTAAAATCAGGTAAGTTAAATACTTCTCTTTTGAGTCGCATACACCAACCGCACCAATCACTACCAGTAAAAAAGAGCATAATTGGTTTCTTTTTTGCAACAGCTACTGGAATGGCTTTTGAAACATCATCATACCAAGTTAATTTACTTTCTTGACTCACAATATGAATAGATGAAATAAGGAGAATAAGGATGGAAAGCTTTTTTATCATGTTATTGTTTATTTTTTTGATTTGATTCATTCCACTGTTTGTAGAGTAAGTTGTGATAATATTTATGCTGATCAGCACCAAAGAAAAATAAAATTCCAATAAGTTCTTCTTGTTGTTTAAATCCGTTGTAAATAGCTAATCGAATCAGATTTTCATCTAACAGTGCATAACTGGGGTAACTTAATTTCCCGTCTAAAATGGAATGGGCAAACCAATGAGGTTTACCTCTAGAATTTTTTGCTCTTTTTTCAAATAAAGGATCTGAATTCACAAATTGAACACCATTAAAATTAACGGTGTCTCTAGTTTCAGCATCGAATTTAACCGCATAATATTTTTGATTCATATAATCTATGATTGCTTTTTGTTTAAAAGTAGTAGCGTCCATTCTCTTGCACCATCCACACCAACCAGTATATAGATCTATAAATACTTTTTTAGGAACAGAATCTGATTGTCTTTTCACCATCATTTGATCCCAGTTCATCCAATTAATTTGGTCTTGTGAATATGTTAACATTGGAAGAATTAATATGATTATAAATAGAACTCTCATTCGTTATCTTCCATTAAAGTCTCCATCAAGAAATTGGTCATTTTAGTATACAAATGCAGTCTAGTAAAACCCCCATATATACCATGATTCTTATCAGGATAAGCAAAAAACTCAAATTGTTTGTTTTTGTTAACTAAAGCACTTACCATTTCAGTTGCATTTTGAAAATGAACATTATCATCAGCTGTACCATGTATAAGTAAGTAGTTTCCTTTTAATTTTTCAACGTGATTAATAGGGGAGTTAATATCGTAATTCTCACCATTATCTTGTGGTTTTTGCATAAATCGTTCAGTATATATATTGTCATAATACCTCCAGTTTGTCACAGGGGCTACAGCAATTGCCGATTTAAATACATCAGCACCCTTAGTAATGCAAAGAGAGGACATATAGCCTCCATAGCTCCAGCCAAAAATCCCAATGTTTTTTTCGTCAATGTAAGCTTTATTGGCTAAATACTTAGCAGCAGCTATTTGATCTTCTGTTTCATATTTTCCTAGTTGTTTATAAGTAGCATGTTTAAAATCTTTACCTCGGTAACCTGTTCCTCGAGCATCAACGGAAACTACTATAAATCCCTTTTGAGCTAAATATTGAAACCAAAAATAATTGTTCCAAGACCAAGCATCATTTACGGTATTTATGCCAGGTCCTCCATATACAAACATTAGTAGGGGGTGCTTTTTAAGGGTGTCAAATAACTTAGGTTTGATCATCCAAGCATTTAATAATGTTCCTTCTTCATTGGGAATGGTGAAAAATTCTTTATTTGTAAGATTAAATTCTAATAGTTTATTCTTTAATATTTCATTTTTTTCTAGTGATTTAACCAATTTACCTTTTTGGTTGTGAAGGGTAATTTCAAAAGGTGTATCAGCGCTAGAGTGTGTATTAATAAAATAATTAAATGTTTTACTGAAGTTAGCTTCATTTGTTCCTGACTTTTCTGTTAAGAGTTCTATTTTATTGTTTTTAGTGTGAAGTGCATATATCTCTCTTTTAGTAGGATGTGATTTAGCGGCCTGAAAAAATATTTTTTTAGATCGAGAAGTGTAACCGTAGATTTCTGTAACATCCCAATCACCGTGAGTTAACTGTTTTTCTGTTCCGTTAGTATAATTAATTAAATAGATATGATTATATCCGTCTTTTTCGCTTGTCCATATAAATTCATTTTCATTTATAAATGATGTGTTATCATGTATATCAATGTAAGTAGAACACTTCTCAGTATAAATTGGCTTTGTTTTAATTCCAATATTATTGGGTGTATCCATTGAAAAAGTACCAGAAAGCAATTCTAGCTTATTCTGAAGTCTATTCATTTTAAAAACAATCAATTCATCTTTTCTCTTACTCCACATTATTCTAGGAATATAGATATCAGGGTTATTGCCAATATCAAAAATAAAATGTCTATCGTATTGTGTATCAAAAATTCGAATAGATATTAAAGAATTGTCTTCTCCAGCTTTTGGGTATTTAAACTTGTAATGAGTTGGGTATAGAGTACCATACATTTTCATTTGAAATTCCTTTACATCTGTTTCATCAAAAACATAATAAGCTAGTTTTTTACCATCAGGTGACCACTCAAAACCTTTGTGAATGCTGAATTCTTCTTCATAAACCCAATCGGTTGCTCCATTTATGATTTTATTGATTTTACCGTCTTTTGTGACTGGTTTTTCATCAAAATCAGATAGAGTAACATAAAACAAATTGTTGTTTCTAACAAAAGCAATTTTACTATTGTCAGGTGAAAATTCAGCTAACCTTTGTTTTCCAAGTGAAGTGTCGGAAAGGGATTTAAGTTCCTTTGTTTTTAGGTTATACACATAGTAAAAAGATTTAGAAGATCTTCTGTAAATGGATTCCTTTTCACAAGCCAATAAAATCCAATTTTCATCAGAACTTAGTTGGTAATCATCAAAATTGAAGTTGTCTTTAACGGAACTGCTAAACAATGTGGAAACCTTTTTATTGGAATTATAAGTGTATTTAATAATTTCTTTTGTGCCATCTATTTTTTTTTGAGATGTGTAATGTAATCCATCCGCTGTTGAGTTTATACCTCTTATCATTTTAGGATAAAAAGTTCCGCTAGCCCAAATCAGTTCATTGCTTAATTGAGCATTGTTTAATAAAGAGCTAAATAGAAGAAATAAAATGATTAATCGTTTCATATTTTAAATATTTCAAATACCATACCAACGTTTTACATTACTTATTTTGACTTAAAAAATTCAAAACAGATGTAATATGACTTTTCATGTTTAATGCCGATCGAAAGATAAATAAAATTTCATGCTTTGCATTTAGTAAAAATGTAACTCTTCCAGGCGCTAAACCAAATAAATCTTTGGGAATGCCGAGTTTTTTTCTCAATTTACTTTTATGATCTGTTAATAGTCGAAATGGAAGATCATACTTCTGGATAAATTTTTCGTGTGCTTTTTTGTTATCTGAACTTATACCAATTATCTCACATTCATAATTTTTGTAAACATGGCTATAATCTCTGAAATAACAAGCTTGTCTTGTACATCCTGGAGTTTCATCTTTAGGATAAAAATACAATACACGATATTTCGTATCGTGTTGTTTATATAATGTGAATTGATCGCCAAGATGATCAGTCAATTCAAAGTTTGGGAATTGATCTCCTTCTTTTACTTTCAAACTTAGAAATAAGTGGATGTTACTTGTTTTGCATTAATGATGAGACATGGAATATGATCTTCATTAAATAACAAACTTTGAGAAAATTTGTCATTGGAAGCTAAAAATCGATCAGAATCATATGAATAAGCGTACATATCCATGCTGTTTTCTCGTCCGTATTTTAATACCGTTTGACCCCAATCGTTATTGTTATCCAATAATTCTAATTTGTAATCAACTTCGATTTTGTTCAAGTGTTTGCTAAGTAAAACCATATTATTTTTAATTTTAACTGCTTTACTTTTATCAAAGCTTTTTTCTGCAATAATATGAATCTTTGCATGGTATGTTTTGGCTAAATAACTTGCTAATCTTGTTATTTGCATACTCTCAGCTGATGACTCTATATTGATACAAATTCGGCTTACTTTTTTGATTTCACTATCTTTTTGTACTACCATAAAGGGTATCGAGGTACTTATAATAACTTTCATGGCAAAACTCCCAAATATTTTTTGCATACCTTTTGCACCATGTGTCCCCATAATTATGGCCGTTGCACTTTTTTCTTCTGCAAATTCCCCGATAACATTAAAAATACTTCCATTTTTTATGTGTTTTTCAAGATTTCGATAAGAAGATGATGAAAGTATTTCATTTAATTTGCTTTTAGCTCCCTGCACTTCATTTTCCTTACTAACTACATGTAGTATATGCACTTTACTACTAGATGGCTTAGCAATTTCAATAGCTTGCATTAATGCATTATCCGCAGCTTCACTAAAGTCGTGTGGGACTACAAAATTTCTCTCTTTTTGCATATTATTCATTTAAAATTGTGGACAGTTTATTACTCTAAATTTGGTTGATGGTTCAATTTTAGAAGGTATATCTAGTGTTATGGAGACTTCATGAGCACCAATACTAGAGCTAACTAAATTAGATAGGTTAAAATCATAAGAATACCCAAATTTCAAATTGTTTTTTTCAATTCCAAAAACAATTACAATTGCATCTTGTGCTGCAAAACCTGCGTTATTTGCATCTTGTATTCTTGTATGCCTGTACCAAAAACCCAAATCAAAAATTCCATCAACAAAATAAGTGCCAAAATTTAGTCTTTTGAAATTGCTTTGAAAGTCTAACACAAATTCTGGGGTAACAAATAATTCTTGATGAAATAGTCCATTTTTCAATATCCTTATTTTGTATCCACCGTGAAATGAAGACCTTATAGCGAGATTGTCACTTGCATCTATATTAGTGTTATATAAAAAAGATTCATTTGGTCTTGTTAAATGATTAAAAGCGGCACCCA
>CAZJVX010000097.1:0-6118 GCA_964549345.1 uncultured Flavobacteriales bacterium
TCCCATTGATTTCTTTAAAGCTTGAGGATTTTTATTTAGAAGATATAAAGAGTGAAAATGACACATTGGTTTTTGCGGAGGAATTGAGCTTGAATTTTAATGCCTTAGATATGTTAAAGCGAAATTATAACGTTAGAAAAGTAATCCTAAATGACGGGTTTTGCAGATTAAAAATAAATGAATTTGGCATAAATAATTACAGCATTTTTAAAAATGAAAACAATAGTGACACCAGTCAATTTCAGTTTCAACTTGAAGAAGTTTCCCTAGATGAAATCCAATTTGATTACTCAAATAAGCTGTTAAAACAACACTATTCATTTGATATTTCTAATGCTTTACTCTCTGGAGAATTTAGCAGTACTAATTTTGATATAGAAACTAATATTGATTTTAAAGTAAATCGATTCCAGATTGAAGACGTAAATTTTATAGCTCAAAAAAATGCCAACCTTGACTTGATTTTAGAAGTAAACAATAATCCATTTAATTTAAAAATTAAGAAGGGGAAGTTAAATATCGAAGCTATGCATTTTGATGTGTTGGGGGAATTCAACTCAGCTGAAAATGATGATATATCGCTAAACATAAAGGGGGACAACATCAAATTAGAAGAAATGTTTAGTGTTTTTCCCTTAGATTACCTGTATGTTTTAAATCGGTATAAATCAAAAGGAGTTCTTATTTTTGACGGTCAGCTTGATGGAAAACTATCCGAGAAATCTTCTTTAGCTTTCACATCTGATTTTAGTATTCAAAATGGGGCTCTATTAGACAGGCAAAGTAAAGTCGAGTTGAGTGATATTAATTTGAATGGAAGCTTTAGTAATGTAAGTAAAAGATTAGTTGTCCAATCTTTTTCAACTAAGCTGAAAGAATATTATATAAAAGGTGATTTTTCCATAAACGGATTTCATAATCCTCTCATATCCTCCAATTTAACAGGTAATATATCACTTGATAAAATAGCTTTTTTTATTAATTCTCCAGCGACTAAACTAGTGGGTAATTCCACTTTTGATATTCAAATTAAGGCTCAAAAACTGGACGAAAATTTTAGGATTAAAGATCTAAATGGAGATGTTTCTATTTTAGAAGGTAAGGCTTCATATACAACTAAACAAATAGATATAGATTTTGATGAATTACATTTTGCACTTTCTAATACTGATATGAAAATTAGAGGGAATAGGTTTAAGTATCAATCTGATTTATTTGACTTTAATACCAATATACCAAATTGGATTGATGTATTTCTTGAAAAATCACAAACCATAATAGTAGGCGGTAAAATGAATTTTGACTTGTTCACTACTTCAGTTTGGACAGATTTTTTTAACAAGTTTGATGAATCTCAAGACACTACTTCTAATGTTAAGGTTCAAATTAATAAACTCAAACTAGATATTAATACATTTCATTTTGATAAAGCCTTATTTAATGATGTAGAAATTCAACACCTGGAGCTCAAGGAACAAATTGAATTACATCATGTTAAGGCAAAAGGACAGGACGGTGATTATTATCTTGATAACATAAAAATCAACAATCGTGATGGTGGTTATTCAATACGCACGAATGGGGAACTTAATAGAATATCTGTTGATAAATTGCTGTATGAGTTTGATGATTTTGAGCAAACCTTCATAAATAGCAATCAAATCAAAGGAGAAATTTCGTCTATTTTCAAAGCCTCTTTTTTCATAAATCCTACCAAATCTTTTGATTTAAAATCACTTACATTTAATTCGGACAATTCATTTCAGCATGTAAAACTTATTGACTATAACTATATTGCGGAACTAGTAGATTATTTTGACGAAAGTGTGATTACTAGAAATATTGTGGATATCCCATATTACAAACAGAAATCTAAAAAAGTCATTTTTAAACCCTTTAAGAACAACATCTCTTTTGAAAATGGGAAATTAAATATATCTCCTACCTATCTTGAAAATAACGTGTTGAATTTAAACTTAAAAGGAACTCAAACTATTTCAGATTCTGTTGATTATTATATGAGTTTTAATTGGAAAGAAATTAAAAAGAGAAATAAAAAAGAAAAGGAAGATTATCTTGAAGAAAAAGAGGAGATAAAGGAACTATTTCTGCGCATTACAGGGCATTTAGATGACTTAAACTATAGATTCGATCGCGAAAAGATGAAAATGCAAAGAGCTGAAAAGGTGGAACAAGAAATAGAAATCGTTAAAAAAATAATAAAAGGGGAAGAAGTTAAAGAAGTTAAAAAAGACCCAGAATTTGAAATAGAATGGGAGGAAAAAGACTCAATTACAGCTGTAGACCAACCCAAATTAAATGAAACCACTAAGAAAAGAAAAAAGAAGGACTCCACTAGGCTGAATAAATTTTTAAAAAAAATCGGAGTTGAGGAAGAGAGAAAAGAAAAGCCGAAGTTTGAAATTGATCAGTAAATGATTTCTCCGCCATTTGACGTTTGGACAGTGGCTCTGTTTTTCTTCAATAAAGTGTTTTTATGGATTTTTGGATAGGATTTACATGTTACTATTCCACCCCAATTACCACTAATATTTTTAATTATTCCACCATTAATAGTAAGTGTACTATTTTTTTCAAGTATGATTTTACTGCCATTTGGCATAATTATTTTATTTTTCACTTCTAATGTGTTGCCTTTTTTTACAATAATATTTCCTGTTGAAATAAAACTCTTATCCCAAATGGTGTTGTTTTTCACTTTAATTTTTTCAGTACTATTATCTATGTTTTTTGTGGTTCTTGCCAATTCATCCACATTAGAATATCTATAATGTATATAAGCTATTTGCAAAGGGGAAAGATAATTTCTGCATAAGTTATATCCCATAATATTGTTACTGGTATTTTGATCATTGCATTGAATCCAGCCAAATCGATCAGACCTTGGTAGGTCATTAAACTGAGGTGTGTTTGTATGTCTTAAGCCAACACAATGGCCTAGCTCATGACCGGTTAATTGTGCTGTTGCATATCCTCCATTTTTTAAAATATTTGAAACATTAAGAAAATAAGGAGAAGGCCCACATCCAAAAGCAGGTCCATTTTTGGAGGCACCTGTGTAAAAAACATGTAAGTAATTTTTGTCTTCGTTTGCTAATTTGACCCAATTATCTTTGTGGCAGTTTTTGTCTATTTTCTTAAAATAGGTAACGTAACCTGTAGTGTCTTCACTAATTTGAATATTTTCTTTTAGAAAAAGTACGGTGTTTTTTTGAGGAGTGCTACCGCTATTATCAATTTCTAATGTTATTTTTTCGGGATGAAAAATTCCATTATTAAATAAAGTTCCCTCTACAATTAAACTATCTAATATGGGTTTAAATCGATTCCTTATTCCTTTAATGGTGATTGAACTAGAATCTGCATTAATCTCTATAATTTCTAGCCATTTATTGCTGTTTTCTTCCTTTTTAAATTGCATTCTGTCCCAGCCAACAGAATCTATATGAAAACTCACCGTGTCAATAATGAACCTAATTCTTGAATCTTTTATATAGGGTTTCTCCCCTTTTGAATTGGCTACAGTTGGAGGCTGTATTTTCTCAAACATTTGGTTTATCCACTGAAATTGTTTGGTCAAATAATCCAAAGAATCTTTAGTGATGTTTCTTGGCTTTGATTGGTTGAATTGTACAATATGCACCCAGGTTTTAATTTCTAAAATGGGATGAGTTTGTGTTGAGCTTTTTTCACTAGGTATGTAGGGTGTGAGATAATCAAATTGTGCATATGTGTTTGAACAAAAAAACAAAAACATAAAATTCAAATACACATATAAATTTTTCATCATAACTTTAATCATACATGGTAAAAGTACAGAACTCCATTAAATGGCAAGATTACTATTCGTTATTTGGCGCTTTGCTATTTATAATTTCAGATGCATTAATCGCATAAAATACACTTCACATTTTAAGTGAGAAGGGTTTTAATTTTCCTTTTATAATCATGTTAACGTATATAGGCGCTCAATTAATATTAGTTTCTTCTGGGATCAAGCAAATGAATAAAAACTAGTTTTCTCTTTTTACCCGAATTATAAAAGCCACTTTACCAATTATAGCTTCTAACTTGCACAGTTTGATTTAAAAATTTATTTTCGCAACCCAAAAAGTAAATTACAATTCAAAATGGAATCTTATTACATGTATATCCCTCTGATTTTAGCCGTTCTAGGCTTGGTTTTTATGTTGATAAAAATGTCGTGGGTAAAAAAACAAAGTCCTGGAAACGAAAGAATGCAGGAAATATCTAGAAATATTAAAGAAGGTGCACTTGCTTTTTTGAGTGCTGAATATAGATTATTGGCCATATTTGTTGTTATCGCATCGATAGCGCTATTTGGAATTTCAAGTTTAGTAGAAACTACATCTTGGATGATTGTACCTGCATTTGTTGTAGGTGCTATTTTTTCAGCCCTTGCAGGTAATATAGGTATGAGAATAGCCACTGATGCTAATGCTAGAACGACAGAAGCTGCAAGAACAAGTTTGCCTCAAGCATTAAAAGTTTCATTTGGAGGTGGAACGGTGATGGGACTAGGGGTAGCTGGATTAGCGGTTTTAGGGCTAAGCCTATTTTTCATGTTATTTGTTGGTCAATTTATGGGTCAAGAAGGATCTTTTTACAATAATATGACCATGGTATTGGAGGCTCTTGCAGGTTTTTCTTTAGGTGCGGAATCCATTGCTCTATTTGCTAGAGTCGGTGGAGGAATTTATACCAAAGCTGCTGATGTAGGTGCTGACCTTGTTGGAAAAGTAGAAGCTGGAATTCCAGAAGATGACCCAAGAAACCCCGCTACAATTGCGGATAACGTAGGTGATAATGTGGGAGATGTAGCTGGAATGGGTGCTGATCTATTTGGATCTTACGTGGCTACAGTATTGGCATCTATGGTTCTTGGAAATTACATCATAAAAGATATGGCAGATGCCGGTGTTGTTAATAGTGCATTTGATGGAATGGGTCCAATTTTACTTCCAGTTATGATTGCTGGTGTAGGTATTATAGCATCCATTATTGGTACGTTTCTTATTCGAATAAAAGATAACAAAGCAAAAGAGGCACAGGTTCAAGGGGCTTTAGATAGAGGGAACATAGTATCTATCATTATTACTGCTATTTCGGGTTGGTTTTTGATTGACCTGATGTTGCCTGAAACAATAACTGGGATGAAGTTTTTCGGTGAAGGGACTAAGGATATTCCAAGCAAACATGTTTTTTATGCCACTCTTGTAGGGTTAGGCGTTGGATATCTTATTTCTATGTTTACTGCTTATTATACCTCCTTAGGTAAAAAGCCAGTTTTAGATATAGTACAAAACTCATCAACTGGTGCAGCAACTAATATAATTGCTGGACTTGCTACGGGAATGATATCTACTTTCTCATCGGTAATTTTATTTGCCGTGGCTATTTGGGGTTCATATGAACTTGCTGGATTTTATGGTGTGGCTTTAGCTGCTTCAGCTATGATGGCAACTACTGCTATGCAACTGGCAATTGACGCCTTTGGCCCAATTGCAGATAATGCAGGTGGTGTAGCCGAAATGAGTGAGTTGCCAGAAGAAGTAAGAGAAAGAACAGATATTCTTGATTCAGTAGGGAATACCACTGCTGCTGTGGGTAAGGGGTTTGCTATTGCTTCTGCTGCTTTAACCGCTCTAGCATTATTTGCGGCTTATGTTACTTTTACAGGCATTGATGGAATTAATATTTTTAAAGCAGATGTACTAGCTGCTCTTTTCATTGGTGGTATGATTCCAGTTGTTTTCTCTGCATTAGCTATGAAGTCAGTTGGGAAAGCTGCAATGGACATGGTGATGGAAGTAAGACGACAATTCAAAGAAATTCCAGGCATTATGGAAGGTACTGGTACTCCTGAGTATGGAAAATGTGTAGAAATTTCTACAAAAGCGGCTCTAAGAGAAATGATGTTACCAGGTGCAATAACAATTATTACTCCAATTATTATTGGTTTTACTATGGGTGCTGAAGCATTAGGTTCATATATGGCTGGTGTTGCCGTTTCGGGTGTATTGTGGGCTATTTTCCAAAATAACGCTGGCGGTGCGTGGGATAATGCAAAAAAATC
>CAZJVX010000098.1:0-6015 GCA_964549345.1 uncultured Flavobacteriales bacterium
CAATATCATTTTCTAACTTGTTTTCATCTTTGACAAGTTGATTCATTTCTTTCTCCAATCGATGAATATTATTTTCTTCTATTTTCACTTTTTCTTGCAAAGCAGATAAAGTAGTCTGTTTTGCAAAACTCAATAATTGCTCTTTATAAATCAATGTTTTTTCCCTGTGTTCATTTCCATTTAAAAATGCACCTCCAAGATCAACTGCTGATATAAATTCAATGTAATTCGATTTTTCATTGCAAAATGCATACGTATCAAACACATTATCTCCCATTTTTTTAAATGATGCATTATCAGCAAAAAACTCATGTTTTTTCTCGTCTACTTTAGCACCCCATCCCTTCATCATTTTTTTCCATCCTTTTTCAATATCATGGATATTAGATTCATATATATGAACTGAAAAACCATGATGTGAAGCTTTTGAAAATTTAAAATTTGACTCACTCACTTTAAATTGATATTGTGCATTTAGGATGAACGTTGCGCTTAAAAAAACGAAGAGTAGCATTATCTTTTTCATATCATATTTTTTTAATCCAACCATTGATTTTATGTGACCTCAAAAAGGACTTAGCCTTTAATTTATCAGACGTCATGTATACAGAGACCCAGTATAAAGAAGAACCGTTGTAGATGACTTTACAAGAAAATAATTCATTTTGAATGAGTGATTCATAAAGACCAATAGCATTACTTTTTTTACTAAATGTTCCGGCAATGATAATGTATTGGTCTTCGTATTTATTTTGAAGTTCAATTACCGGAAGTGGATTTTTTAGTATTGAAGGAGTTATAATAGAATCTATAATCTCAATTGAATCAGTATCGATTAATGTTAAATTTGAGGCCTCCACATTATCCACATTTGTTTCTTTTGACTCTACAAAAGAAACCGTAATATCCTCATCTTTTGTCTCATTAGATGAGGTCAATAAAAAAATCACCACAGATGCAGAAGCAAATAAAACTGAAAGTAGTCCAAATAATAATATTTTATTTTTCCTGTATTTTATCTGTTTGTTAAATACAATTTTATCATTTTGATACAACAGAGTACCATAGCCTTTTAACATATAAGACTTCTTTTCATTTAGCTTATCACTAATAGAGCTAAACCACGTAGAGGACAAAGAAGTAGCTTTTTCATTATCCCATTTTAGTTCCTCCTTGAGGTACTTTAAAAATTTTCCATCGTGATAGGTAGAAAAAAGATTAAATTCTAAGTTTCCTTTATTCCATGAAAAAGAGCCCACTTTTGGAATATTTACACGACCATAGCTCTTAACTGCCTCAAAAAAGTATTTTTCCATCACTTAAGCACTTTCATAGATAAATATACATTTTTTAAGGGCCTATTTTTATCATCGGTTATTACTTGACTTATTTTATCAACTACACTCATTCCGCTTGTAACTTCCCCAAATACAGTGTAATCATTATCCAAATGTGGATTACCTCCATATTTTCTATATATTTTTCTGTTTTTTTCAGGTATTTTAATATGATATGTTTCTTCTAATTTATTCATATACTTATCCGAAATAGGACCTTTTTGAATGATGTAAAAATTGTATGCACTTGAAGATTTGTCCTGCTTGGAAATATCTTGATAATACTGTTCTTGAACGGCCATAGCTAGGGCACCTCTTTTATGGATATAGTGCGGCAGTACTTCGGAAGGAATTTTATAATTACCAATTTGGGCTATTCTATTAAACATCTTATTATCATCACTATTGCCACCTTGTATCATAAAATGATTTATCACTCGGTAAAAAAGGGTTGAATCATAGAAGCCTTTTTTAATTAACATTACAAAATTAGCTCTATGTAGTGGTGTGTCTTCGTAAAGCTTCAGTTTTATGTTACCAAATGTAGTTGCAATGAGTATTCTTGTTTCGGGATTTGACGTTCCAAAGGATTTTAACTTTTGAATTACATTTTGGTTGGTTATCAGTTTCGCGTATTTATTGTTTTTGGAGGCTTTAGGTGCTTTTTTAACTTCAGCCGAAATTTCTTTTATGACTTCTACGGATTCAAATTTCGGTTTTGATTCACTAGTTTGGCATCCAATTAAGAAGGATAAAAACATAAAATAAATACACAATCTCATGATGCAATAATAGAAATGACAAATGATAACAAGGTTAAAGAAGCAAAACCACTTACAAAATAGACACAAAAAACATGTAAAAAATTTGGTCCTTTTGAAATTAAAGTAATCACAGGAGTTAACAAGAAAAATAAAAATATATACGCTGCCCTGTAAACACTGTAATGATTAAATATTTTAATATTCTCGTCCTGATGATAAAAGGTAAGAGTCACTAATTCATTAAATATGGGGGTTAACTGACACTTGTATTTTACTTTTTTTGAAAACTCTAAACGCTTAACATCGTCTAAATGAACAGCAAACTCACCTATGAATTCATCTGATTCTTTGTCTTTAAAGAGCAATACATCTTTTTCTGTGGCCATATCTACATAACTTCGATCAAAATCCACATCTAAATCTTTTGTATTCATTACCATAAAGTCTAAAAAAAGTAAAAATGCAAAGCCAATACAAACCCAACTAATTAACGGATAGATCCACCCTAAAGCAGAATGTTGGATTTTATTATAGGTTATTTCTGCAATTCTTTCTTCTTGGTCTTTTTTATATTGAGCATATTTTTTAGCCCATTGCATTCTTTTTTTAAGTTCCTCTTCCTTTGCTTTTTCTTTTTTATTTTGGTAGGTATTCCATGTATTCTGATGAGTTGACTCATCCATAATTTTGGCGTAAGCTTCATTAATGAGGATGAACTTTTCATTGGCTTTTCTATCATCATTTTTGTCTGGATGATATTTCATAGCCAATCTTCTATATGCTCTTTTTACGAGCTTTTTATCAGATTGATTTGGAAGACCTAATATTTTGTAATATTTATTCATTCAAAAAACAGGTTTAAACATAAGTATTTTTAACCTTGAACTAATCATAAATTAAACGTTATTTCTATATTTGAAGCCTAGATAATATATAGATCATGAGCAACAACTTATTGAAAGGAAAACGAGGTATTATTTTTGGAGCCTTAAATGACATGTCAATTGCATGGAAAGTAGCGGAAAGGGCTCAAGAAGAAGGAGCTACTTTCACTTTAACTAATGCCCCTATTGCCATGCGTATGGGAGCAATTAATGACTTGGCAGAGAAAACCAATTCAGAAGTAATCCCAGCTGATGCGACATCTGTTGAAGACTTAAAGCACTTATTTGAAAAGTCTCAAGAAATCCTTGGCGGAAAAGTAGATTTTGTTCTTCACTCTATTGGTATGTCACCCAACGTAAGGAAGAAAAAATCATATACAGGTCTTAATTATGAGTGGTACAAACAAACGTTAGATGTATCCGCTATGTCACTACACAAAACATTACAAGTTGCTTATGAAATGGACGCCTTAAACAACTGGGGTTCTGTATTAGCATTAACCTACATCGCTGCTCAACGTATTTTCCCTGACTACAACGATATGGCAGACGCAAAATCACTGCTTGAATCTATAACTAGAAGTTTCGGATACCATTACGGAACAGCCAAAAAAGTGAGAGTTAACACCATTTCTCAATCACCAACCGTAACCACTGCTGGAAGTGGAGTTTCTGGTTTTGATAAATTCATCAGTTTTAGTGAAAATATGAGTCCATTGGGTAATGCAGGTGCTTTGGATTGTGCTAACTATTGTATTGCTATGTTTAGCGATTTAACTAAATATGTCACTATGCAGAATTTGTTCCATGACGGAGGTTTTTCATCAACCGGAGTAACCAACGCAGTAATGGATAGGTTTGAGTAAAATGTTGAAGGAGATCTATCTGGCTTTCCTTTCTTGCAATCAAAATGTTACTACAGATACAAGGAAAATCTCTGAGGGTTGTATTTTTTTCGCCCTTAAAGGCCCAAACTTTAACGGTAATAAATTTGCTTCAGACGCTATTAAAAAAGGTGCAGCATATGTTGTTATTGATGAAAAAAATATTGAAACTAAGGGTAAATCTTTTTTAGTTCAAGATGTATTAACTACCCTTCAAAAGCTATCCAATTATCATAGAAGACAATTTGAAATTCCGGTGATTGGAATTACTGGAACTAATGGGAAAACAACGACCAAAGAACTAATTGGCGAAGTATTAAAGGCAAAGTACAGTACCCTTATTACAGAAGGTAATTTAAATAATCATATTGGTGTACCATTAACATTGCTTAAGTTAAATAAAGACCATGAAATGGCTGTGATTGAAATGGGTGCTAGCAAACAGGGAGATATAAGAGAGTTGGTAGAAATAGCCGATCCTGATTATGGTATTATCACTAATATAGGAAAGGCTCATCTAGAAGGTTTTGGATCTACTGAAACCATTAAAAAAACAAAAATGGAAATGTATGATTACATCTTAAATAAAGATGGAAAAATCATATATAATTTAGATGACTCTGTTTTAACAGAAGTTATAAATCGTCCTGAAAATCATTTCGGCTATGGACATTCAAGTGGTAATGTTAACGGAAAAGTCATTGACTTCCACCCTACGATCGAGGTTGAAGTTAATTATAGAGACGGAAAGCAAAATATAAAAACAGCATTACTTGGTGATTTCAATCTTTATAACATCTTGTGTGCAGCTACAGTAGGTGACATATTCCAAATTAAGTCTGAAACAATCAGCAAATCATTGGAAAGTTATACTCCATCCAATCATAGATCTCAACTCATAAAAACCAAGACTAATATAGTAATAGCAGATTGCTACAATGCTAATCCAACAAGTACACTGGCAGCGCTCCAAAGTCTATCCTCAATGAAAGTAGAAAATAAGGTAGCTATTTTGGGAGATATGCTTGAATTGGGTGAGAATGAAGATGTTGAGCACCAAAACATAGTTCAATTTATGTATGAAAATAACATAAACGGACTTTTAGTCGGTGGTATATTCTCAAACCTAAAATGTAATTTTCCTACCTTTGAAAAAGTAGAGTTCATTTTGCCTTACCTTAAGAACATGAGATATGAAAATTACACCATACTGATTAAAGGGTCAAGAGGAATTAAGCTTGAAAAAATTATTGAAAATCAAATTTTATAAATGAGTCCAGGAGATTTTTTTATCACCTTTTTTGTAGCAGGAATATTTGGTTTAGGTATCTATGTAGGCATCAAACTCTACCGATGGAATATGCAAGATTTTAAATCCAGAAAAGAGCGAAACGAACGAATACGATCTCAACAAAAAAAATCAAAATAAATAACATGTTTGGAAACCAAAATATGCAAGATATGATGGCAAAACTGCAAGAAATGCAGGGTGCTGTAGAGGATTCAAAAAAAAGATTAGAAAACATCTATGTAAAAGGAGATGCATTTGACGGGAAATTGAGATTTATCATGGATGGCAACCGTCAACTGAAAGAATTTCATTTAGATGAAGATATTTTAAAAAATAGTTCTGTAGATGAATTCAAGCAAGAGATAATAGAAGCTTTTAATAAAGCCATAAAGGATGCTGATCACGTGAATGAAAATGAGATGAAAAGTACAGCATTTAATATCATACCCGGAATGGGTAAATAACCTTGTTTATTTTTTCGCGACATAATTAAAATCCTAAACCCAATGTGCCAAAACCAACAACTAACGCAATGATTAAACTATAGCCAGTAATTACGATGGCTTCTTTTTTGTTCTCAGCAAAAAGAGGGAAAATACCATCACCGCTAGTTGCTATTGAAGCTGCTATTAACGCTGCTATAGGAAAATTTGGTAAAGTAATAAAAGCTACCGCAACAGCTATCATCCCCCCACACCCAGGTGTTGCGCCTATGAGTGCTGCAATAATTACCACAATTACTTTAGAAGAACTCATCCAATCGTTAAACTTCTCAGGGCCCACAATAATATCAATTATGAAGTTTGCTACAATTAGTCCAGCAAAAACATATGTAATAACCATGGATATGTCTGT
>CAZJVX010000099.1:0-6008 GCA_964549345.1 uncultured Flavobacteriales bacterium
CTTATATTACTAGACTCAAAAAAGGGGACATTGTCCCCTTTTTTTTGCTTTAAATTTTACCTTAAGGATTTAGGAAGCTAAGACTGTTATCTTATTTAAAGAAACCTCTACAACACCACCAGGGATGTCAAAAAGATCTTCCTTGTTATCATGCTTTACCTTGACAATACCCTTAACAAGACTTGAAACAAGAGGAGCATGGTTGTTAAGAATACCAATTTGCCCATCAATTCCAGGAACTACAACTAAAGTTGCTTCTCCACTAAACAAGGTAGAATCAGGTGTAATTATTTGAACTTCCATAATATAGTTTTACTTTACTTCCGCTAACATCTTTTCACCAGCTTCAATAACTTCTTCTATTGTTCCTTTAAGGTTAAATGCCGCTTCAGGATACTTATCTACCTCACCATCCATGATCATGTTAAATCCTTTAATAGTGTCTTCAATACTAACAAAAACTCCAGGCATGCCCGTAAACTGTTCGGCTACGTGGAAAGGCTGAGATAAAAATCGCTGTACTCTTCTTGCTCTATGAACAGCTAACTTATCCTCTTCAGACAATTCATCCATACCTAGAATGGCGATGATATCTTGTAATTCGTTATAACGCTGAAGTAATATTTTAACTCTTTGTGCACAATCATAGTGAGCATCTCCCAATATTTGTGGTGTAAGAATTCGTGATGTGGAATCCAATGGGTCTACCGCTGGGTATATACCAAGTGCGGCAAGTTTTCTTGACAATACCGTAGTAGCATCAAGGTGAGCAAATGTGGTTGCAGGAGCAGGGTCAGTTAAATCATCAGCTGGTACATAAACAGCTTGAACAGACGTAATCGAACCTTTTTTGGTAGAGGTAATTCTTTCTTGCATAGCACCCATTTCGGTAGCAAGAGTAGGCTGGTAACCTACTGCGGATGGCATTCTTCCTAAAAGAGCAGAAACTTCAGATCCTGCTTGTGTAAATCTAAAAATATTGTCAATAAAAAATAAGATATCTTTTCCTTTACCCTCACCATCTCCGTCTCTAAAATTTTCAGCTAAAGTTAATCCTGAAAGTGCCACTCTAGCTCTTGCTCCAGGAGGCTCATTCATTTGTCCAAAAACAAATGCAGCCTGAGAATCTTTAAGTGCTTCCTTGTTTATTTTGTCTAACGGCCAGTTCCCTTTCTCCATTTCCTCCATGAACTCATCACCATACTTTACAATTCCAGATTCAAGCATTTCACGTAATAAGTCATTTCCTTCTCTTGATCTTTCCCCAACACCAGCAAAAACGGATAATCCATCGTGACCTTTAGCGATGTTGTTAATCAATTCTTGAATCAATACTGTTTTACCAACACCAGCACCACCAAATAAACCGATCTTACCCCCTTTAGCATATGGTTCAATCAAGTCAATAACTTTAATTCCAGTAAATAACACTTCAGTAGCAGTTGATAAATCTTCAAATTTAGGTGCCTCCCTGTGTATAGGTAATTTTTGATCTGTTTCACATTCGCCAATACCGTCAATAGCCTCACCAACTACATTAAATAATCTTCCTTTTACTTTATCTCCGGTAGGCATACTAATTGGAGCTCCAATAGCAATAGCATCCATTCCCCTAGTTAGACCATCTGTAGAGTCCATTGCTACTGTTCTAACGCTATCTTCACCAATGTGCTTTTGACACTCTAAGACAACTCTAGTACCATCTTCTTTTTTAATTTCGATAGCATCCAGAAGATTTGGTAACTTATCTGCATTTTCAAAACTAACATCGACTACCGGACCAATTACCTGTGAGATTTTTCCTTTAATTTGAGACATATAAAATCGTTTTAATTTTTACGCTGCAAAACTAATATAATTTATATTACTTATGCAGATATGTTAATAAAATCACTACTTGTTGATACAGAGGCGAAATTAACTGCTATTTTTACCCTACAATTGTAATCGTTTTTTATCCTAATATCTTGTGAAAGTACATACAGATTTTTCCAGTTATATTAATGTAAAGAATCCTGTAGTTACAGTAGGCACATTTGATGGAGTTCATTTGGGTCACCAAAAAATACTAAATAGAATTAAAAAAATTGCCTCTTCAGTGGGTGGCGAAACGGTTTTACTTACTTTCCATCCTCACCCAAGAAAGGTATTATTCAATGACAAAACAGTTAAGCTAATTCATACGCTTAATGAAAAAATTAAAGTGCTAGAAAAAAAAGGATTAGATCACCTTGTAATTTATCCATTTACACGCTCTTTCTCTACTTACAGCGCACAAAAGTATGTAGAAGAATTAATTGTAAATAAACTAAAAACACATACACTTGTTATAGGATATGATCACCATTTTGGAAATGATCGAAAAGGAAATATTGAACTTTTAGACAAACTAAAAGATAAATATCATTATAATCTTGAAGAAATTAGCGCCCATGAAATTGACGAAATTAAAGTGAGTTCTACAAAAGTAAGGAATGCCATCTATAGTGGTGATATACATTTAGTACCAAACTATACTGGGTTTCCATTTCATTTTTCTGGGATTGTTATAAAAGGGGATGGCATAGGGAAAACCATTAATTATCCCACTGCAAACGTTTCACTTTCAAGCCAAGAGAAAATAATCCCTAAGAAAGGAGTATATGCGGTAAAATGTGAGCTTAAGAATAAAAAATATTGTAATGGAGTAATGAATATAGGTAATCGTCCTACCATCGGGATTAATCAAAATGAAAGCATTGAAATACATTTGTTTGATTTTAATGAAAACATTTATGGAGAGACCCTTAATGTAGATGTAATAAAGAAGATAAGAGAAGAAAAAAAATTCAAAAATATAGAAGCGCTCAAAACTCAAATTACCAAAGATTGCATTAAAGCAACTCAAATGCTAAGTGAATAATTACTATTTATACCTACTTATTTTCTTCATAGGACTTACTACTAAGTTTGAAGCTCAACGTAGTGTTATGTATAAAGACCTAGAAGAGGCCGTTCAAAATAAAGAACATGTTTACAAGCTAAATTTGTCTAGAAAAAAACTTGACTCATTACCTAACAACCTTTTTCAATTAAAAAACTTAGAATATCTAGATTTAAGTAAAAATCGATTAGATCATATTCCAAAAGAGTTGAAAGTACTTCAAAACCTTGAACACATTAACCTGTCGAAAAATAATTTTATTGATTTCCCCGAAATACTTACTGAGCTGACACAGCTACAAGAAATAATTATTAACAATAATAAAATTACTACTATTCCAAAACAGATCAAATACTTAAATTCTTTAATCAAATTAGACATGTGGTCAAATGAACTTGTAAAGATACCAGACGAGATTGGCCAACTAACTTCATTAAAAGAAGTAGATTTAAGAGTAATTCAATTATCAGACCGTGAAAAAGAAAGAATATCAGGATTACTTCCAAATACCAAAGTATATTTTTCTAATTCATGTAACTGTGGTGATTAATCACAGCCTACTTCTACCCCTCCAGTAAGTAATGAGATAGCCACTGCCTGGGTAGCTGAATTTTGAGGCACTAAATTAGCTGAATCGCAACAAAATTTAAATCCACTGGTGAGCTGACCAGCACATAACTCAAGCATCGTACCATCAGAAAGAAAAGTGGATAGTTTAGTACTATACTTACTTGCAAAAATACCATATCCGTTATTTACGTTTGTGAATATCGGCCTTTCTGTTACCACACCAGTAACTGGCTCATTAACCTGCATATACGTATTTAAATCATCGTTGCCCGCGGTTAAAATAAGTTCTACGGCATCCATTTTTAACACTCTTTTCAACACGTCACTTTCATTTTCATTATTTTCAAGTTGACTAACAACCCAATTGAAAAAAGAAACTCCAGCAATGTCTTTAAACATTTCTTCCCCTCCTTCTGTAGAAACACTGATTTGTCTTCCTAAGTTCCACTCCAAATATTTATCCTGCTCAGATAAATCATTATAAACTTCGGTGTAGTGTAATCTAAAAACCAATTCATATCGTCTTCCACCTTCTGCCGTTACCCATCTTAAAGATTGATCGAAGTAACCATCATCATCTGTTGTAGCTAGGTCTACATCTGCAACCTTAAATCCGTTTATCCTCAAGAAAAGATATGTCTGATATTTAAAATTTAACCAAGAACCCTTGATCATTTCTGTTCTAGCATCAAATTCTAAATTTTTTTCAGGAACGGAAACTTTTAAATGATAACTATTTTCTTCTCTTAATGTATCATAAAGTGACTCAAAAAAATACACCTTTTGTGAATCTTCATAAAAAATTCCTTGGTCTAAGTTGCCTACCATGAGCTCCCTAAGTGTGTCTTGATCTATCATGCTCCCAAATTCATTATATTCCTCTAGGACTGCAATAACATTATTAAATTCAGTACAATCATTTATAGCTGCGTAATTGACATTATTGCCATATCCCAAAAAAGATCTATTAATTTTTACAAATTGGGTATCCTGAGATTGATCTAATAAACCGTATACAATCGGAATAGTTTTATAAGGTGCGTTTAATTCAAAATCTGTACTGCAAGAAATTAATAAAATTAAAGCGGATAAAAACGAAATGACTGTTTTTTTCATGATCATTTATTTATCATCATTTTAGTTGAAATTCTTCGTTTAGGAGAATCAAAAATCACATTGTACCAACCTGAATTTAAGCTTCTAATATTTAGCTCTATTACATTTAATCCTGGATTATATATTTGGTTATCTATTCCATAAACGACTCTACCCAACGGATCAACTATCTTTATTGATGCATTATAAACAATTGAACTGAGATTAAATTTTAACACGGCCAAAGTATTTGCTGGATTAGGATATACTGTATAATCGAAAACCAATTCATCTTCAATTGAAAGTGGACCCGATAAGTTGATATCGTCTATAAATAAATCATTTCCCCCACCACTTGTGAATTTTATTTTAAAACGAAAATCACTTACTAGATATACACTTGTAATTCCGGAAACATTCACTGTATTCCAATCGTTTGCTGAAGGATTATATGAAGAGTTAGTGTTAGGGTAGGTTGCAATAGTTGATGCTGGAATATTTTTTCTTAAAAACCAAGTTTCACCACAGTCTCTACTGGCTAAAATCTGCATAAAATCTGTGTTTTGAGAATTTCTTTTGGCAAAAGCATATTTAAAGGACAAAGAGGCAGATGATAAATTCGATATATCTAATGTCGTGCTGACTAATTCATCAACCGATCCTGGTATAGCGGCAGAATTATCAAGTTTAACAGCATACGAACCAGAAAAACTAGATGAATTCATCACATGAAATCCAGGACCTTCTGGGTTGTAGACCGACCAATCTGAATTTGGAATTTGGGTAGCACTTTCAAAATCGTCTACAAAGGGAGTTAAATCTCCTGGATTGGCTATAACCGTAATGAAATTGGGAAAATTTTGAGAAAGTTGGTTTCCAAACTGATCAGAAACCTGTAATTGAACATCGTATGTTCCTGCATTTGCATAGGTTACTGTGGGATTTTGTTGGGTTGAAGTACTTGGTGACCCTCCTGGAAAACTCCAACTCCAACTATTCACATTATTATAAGATTCATCAAAAAATTCAACCACATCTCCTCCACAGACCATATCTCTGTTAGATCTAATGTCTACAGCACATATTGTTGGAGTTTGATTAAGTCCAGTAGCTGTATGATTTGAAGAAGACCATAGATTATTCCTTCCAGCTACACCCGAAACTAATGCGGCTCTCATTCTTGATTTCTGACCTGGTGTAAACATTTTAGAACAATATGAGTATTCCAAATAATTTTCAATGTTATCTACCACATCTGTTGTCCAATAACCATCAACCGCATCATTTGAGCATGTATTAGAAGACACATTACATGAAGTAACTCCTATACATCTTGGGGTATCATCCACTGCGTCATCTTGTGTACAACTTGATGCATTTCCTGGATTATTATTATTTCCCCATAAGTGATCTAAATTTA
>CAZJVX010000100.1:0-5884 GCA_964549345.1 uncultured Flavobacteriales bacterium
AATCAAGTTATTACAATAGCTTGACTGAAAAGTTACTTTTAGATGATTACATTTCTGATTTTACAAATATTGAAATTAAGAATATAAAAGATTCTATAGATCCAAGTACGTTTTTTTTAAGCGAAGAGGCTTATACTAGATTCAGCCAATTTATTTTAGAACAAGATGTAAAATACACTACAGAATCATACCAATTGCTTGAGTCTTTAAAGGAATCTGCAGTAAGGGAAGATAGATTTAACGAAAACATAAAAACCTTTATAGATTTAGATAGTATTTTCAGCGAAAATATTTCAAGAGACTTAAAAAAATACAAGGATGAAATATCCTTTTTTATTGAAAACGAAATTATTTCAAGAAAACATTATCATTCAGGAAGAATAGAAGCATCATTAAAGTATGACTCATGTGTTACAAAAGCGTTGGAAGTGTTAAATTCTGATTCTTTGTACCACTACATTTTAGGATATTAAGACGTGTTGGGTCAACAATGGCATAGAAGATTATATATCTTTTTTCTTTTATTATTCTCAATAGGGCTTTTATTCGGGAAAATTTTATTAAGTATTTCTTTAATTGGAATGCTTGCCAATTATTTGACTGAAGGAAATTTTAAGTTAAAGAGAGGTCTTTTTTTAGAAAATCAATATATTCTTGTAGGACTCTTATTGCTTTTTTTAATTGAATTAATATGGTTGATTTTTACGAATGACCTATCAAATGGTATTAATAGTTTAAGAATAAAGCTCCCGCTTTTAATTTTACCAATAGTTATAGGAACATCCAAACCTCTAAATCCAAAAGAATGGAAATCAATACTAACGGTTTTTTTATGTTCTTTATGTGTAAGTGTACTAGTTGTATTTTTAGTTAAATATGGCGTGGTTAGCTCCAAAAAGAACACTGGATCTGGCCGAGACTTATCTATTTTTATGTCCCATATTAGATATTCGGTTTTATTATCGTTTGGTTTTTTCCTTTCTGGATATTTACTTCTTGTCAAGAAACTAAATAAAGCAATCGCATTAGTATTTGTGGTAATTATTGTTGCGGGATTATACCAGCTAAATTCTTTTACGTCTTACATAGCAATAACAATAGCTATGTTATTTCTTTTTTTAAATTCTCTGAAGGGTGTTTTTGTGCGATATAGGCTGGCTGTTATAGTTTCCTTTTTCTTATTACTTATAGCAATAGCTTTATATTTTAATTCAGTGTATCAAGAAATGAACACACCAAAGGTTGAGACTGTAAACAATGAATTACCAAAATACTCCCCAAACGGAGAAAAGTATTTGCATGACACGATTAATAATACATTAGAAAATGGATTCTATTTGTGGAGAAACATCGCGGAGATGGAATTAGTTACCGCTTGGAATAAAGCAAGCAATATACCATTCTATGCTTTTGATAAAAGGGGACAAGAGATTAAATACACCATTTATCGTTACATGACTTCAATGGGTTTAAGAAAAGATGCCAATTCACTTTCTCAATTACGAAGGGGAGATATTGTTCGTATTGAAAATGGAGAAACTACATATTTGAAATACAATCTTTTTGAAAAAAGATTAAGGAGTTTAATGTTTGAGTTTCAACAATACAAACACACCAAAAACCCGAATAATCAAACTTTAATTCAACGGTTTTTCTATTGGAAAATTGCTCTGAAAACCTTTTCAAAACATTGGTTTTTTGGATATGGTACAGGAGGCTATAAAGAGGCCATGAGTAAGGAATATAAAATGACATCAAGTATATTGGAAATTGAAAATCAAAAATTCCCTCATAATCAATTTCTTACTCAATTAATTAACCTTGGATTTTTTGGGTTTATTCTTTGGTTGACAGTTTTGGTGAGCCCCTTACTTTACACTAGAATTTATAGAAATCCTTTATGCTTTGTTTTTTGCATATTAATGGTTGTTTCAATGCTTTCTGATGATATGTTAGAAAGACAGTCAGGTGTGAGCATCTTCTCATTTATTTACACCCTATTTATTTCACAAAGAAAGGAGATTTAATTATTCTCTTTTGAATAAAATTCTGAACAAAAGCTCATGAGTTCCAGAACTGTAATTACCTAGGTTTGAAGTAGTAAAATCATACGCATATCCAAAAGATAGATTGTTTTGGTGCGTGTAGCCAATCAGTAGTGATGCTGCATCTCCAGAAAAATTCTCCACATTATTTGCCGACCTGAAAGTGAAACCAGCCCAAATTGTATTTTTCCATGAAAATTTGGTTCCAAACTCCACCTGAACTGGAGCTGGAGAAACAAGTCGAACTAACAAATAGGGGTCTATTTCAATATCATTATTGATATTAAAAATATATCCACCATGAACTGTATAATGATCCTCTAGTTTATTACCATTCGAATTATTTGAACTAGAAAATGATATTTCATTTTGCAATAAATTTGCAGCTGAAGCTCCAAAGTGCCAATTATTGCTGAACAGGACGAAACCAAATTTTGCGTCAGGAACAATATCTCTTAAAACATTATTTAGAAGGGCCGGGTCACTTTGGTTGATTAAATTTAATTTATGCCCGTCAATCTTCCATTCAAGTAATCCAGCACTAAGAGAAAGAGACAATTTTATTTTACTGTTAATTTTCAGTAAATAAGAGTAGGAAGCTTGAATTCCTGTTCGTCTAGTGGGGCCAACGTGATCTGTATATAAAAATGCTCCTAAACCGTTGTTTGATTTTTTTGTTGGACCATCAATGCTAAGCGTGTATGTTCTTGGAGCATCGGTGATTCCAACCCATTGGTAACGATGATTTGAACTTACACTGAACTTGTCCCCAACACCAGCAAACGCAGGGTTATTTACATATTTATTCATAAAAAATTGACTGTAAACAGGAATTTGCTGTCCCGATATGTTGTAATAAAACATAAGGGAAAAGAGAATTAATGTGATATGTCTACTGTATGCTTTTATCATCTAATTATGGTTACTGGACCAGTCACTGGATCTGGAAAAAGAGGGTCATTAAGCTCAATTACAAAATAATATGTTCCAATTGGAAGGGGCTTTTCATTGAATAACCCGGTCCATTGTTCATTATAGCCAATAGACTTAAATAATAATGTTCCCCAACGATTATATATTTCCACATTACAATTTGGGAATTGATCTATTTGGTCAATTGACCACGTATCATTTACTCCATCATTGTTCGGTGAAAAACCAGAAGAATATGATATATCTGGAATAAGAATAATGTTGATGTCATCAGAGTTTTGACAACCATTTATATCTGTTACGGTGACGATATACGACTGGTTAGCTAACACAGTCACATCAGGATTAGAAAAGGTACTGTCATTAGGATTAAGGAAATTGATATTAGGACTCCACACAAATGAAGATCCGACTGGTCCAGTTGGTAGGCCTCCAAGACTAACATTAGCTCCGTAGATTTCGTCTATATCAAGACCTGCATCAACAATAGGTAACGGGTTAACTGAAATAGTAATGGTATCATTATCGCTACAACCTTGATCAGAAACAGAAAGAACAAATTGAAGATCATTCGTGTCATTAAAACAATAGGTGCTAATTAAACTATCCGTGGATAAAATAGTAGTAGAATCTACTATATTCCAAGAATAACTCAACACATTAGACCCCAGTCCACTTCCAATAATATCCAAACAACCACCAACACATACGCTTGAATCAACCCCCGCATCAGCAATGATGGTGTTTTGTGCGTCTACAGTAATAGTGTCGTTATTTGAACATAAATTTTGGTCAATAACAGTAATTACATAGATTCCTGGTAGTAGGTTGTTAATATCTTGATCGGAGGTGTTACTATATGTTCCGCTAGTATTTATCCAACTGTAATTGTAAGGACTAATACCCCCGATGACGGAGATATAAATTTCCCCATCACTTTGATCAATACAATAAGAATTGATTATTTGATCTACAATAACTTGAATAGAGTCTGGTTGATTTATTTGGACTACCCCGTTAGCAGTACAGTTATTTTGATCAGTTACCGTAATAGGGTAGTTTCCAGCACTTAAGTTCAGTTGGTCAAATCCAACACCTATTCCTGTCCAATTTACAGCATATATATTATTTCCACCAGAAACAGAAACACTTGCTTGGCCGTTATTTTGACCAAAACAACTCGGCTCCAGGACAAAAGCTGTACTTATTGAAATGGAATCAGGACTTTGCAGTTCTATAAAATTACTGGAAATACAATTGGTGTTCACATCGGTCACAGTGAGTGAATATAATCCAGGACTAAGGTTGTTTATATTAGAATTTGTAGAATTAGTAGACCACAGATAATTGTAGCTTCCACTTCCGTTAGAAACAGTACTAGAGATAGATCCATCGTTATTTCCAAAACAACTTATTTCGGTTTTCGTTAAATCGATAGTTAATCCATTATTGCTATTAATAGTGAAAGTATATGGGTATAAACAGCCATTCACATCACTAATTGTAAGCTCATAAACTCCAGCTTCAAGGTTTGATATGTTTTTAGCATTACTACTAAATCCATTTGGCCCATTCCAACTATAGCTGTAAGATCCATTTCCTTGGTAAACAATAAGAGAAATAGCACCGTTATTTAAACCACATGTAGTATTTTCTGTTAGTTGTTCTACTACAGGAGCAGATGGGTTGGTTATGGAAACGGGTACAACAAGTTTGCAATTATTATTGTCTATTACTTCTAAATGATAGAGACCTGCAGAAAGCCCCGAGATCACATTGGTATTTTGGCCACTAGGTATCCAGTTATAATTATATGGTGGTGTTCCACCACTTGCTATAACCGAAGCACTACCATCGGTTCCATTAAAACAAGTAGGATTAACAGTATTTACAATAGAATTATCTGGCCCACCAATGTCACTAACGTTTACTGCCGAAATCACGGAGCAACCAGTTAGGTTATCAATTAGTTCAAAACCGTGAACCCCAGCACACAAATTAGGGTGGCTATTTGAAACGATTCCGTCAAACCAAGTAAATGACTCATTTCCACTACCTCCAACAGCTGTTAAATTAGCAACCCCATCGCAATTACCACATGTAGCGTTAATAGTAGAACTTGTAAAAGTTAAGTTATCGTCTTTTTCAATAATGAATGCTTGGCTGAAGGTACACCCCTGCGCATCTGTTATTAACACATTATTAAGGCCTTCACAAAGATTATTCGCAAAGGAAGTGCTAGCACCATTATCCCATAGGTAATTATATGGGTGACTTCCGCCATATACTACTAAAGATGCTTCTCCATCACAACTTACATCACAACTAGCGTTATTAGTATTACCTAAACTGGCCTGTATAGGCGTATTTTGTTCAATAGATATATTTTCAAATTGGTAGCAGCCAGAGACATCATCAATTACTTGAAGCGTATAATTTCCGGCACTAAGGTTCGAAACATTTACTCCAGAGATCAAATTATTTCCGTTTTCATCAAACCAAGTATTGGTTGTGCTTCCAGTATTACCAGAAATAGTAGCCGAAATGGAACCCGTATTTTCATTAAAACAAGCCACATGAGTCACCACGGTTGAAATAGTTAAGTTATTAAAGTTTGGCAATCCTATGTTGGCAGAATTCGAACATCCATTGTTATCAGTTACGGTTACGGAATATAGCCCAGCAGAAAGATTGAATATAGAGTCAGTAACATTATTATTACTCCAATTATATGAATATGGTGCTGTACCTCCACTAGGTATAATTTTGATATTGCCATTGTTAGCATTGCAATCAGCGGGTGTCACATATGATGAAATGTCAATATTTTCTGTACTGTTATTTAGTAAAAATGAAGCCACTTCAGTGCATCCATTATCATCGGTTATAAGCACCTCATATTCTCC
>CAZJVX010000101.1:0-5856 GCA_964549345.1 uncultured Flavobacteriales bacterium
TTACCTACGAAGACGAATTCATGATTTTGAATAAAAGGAATTATGTAGGTAGAGCTCTTGATAATAGAATGGGAGGATTTATGATTGCTGAAGTAGCTAGATTAATACATAAAAATAAGAAAAAACTACCTTTTGGACTGTATATCACCAATGCTGTACAAGAAGAGATTGGGTTAAGAGGAGCACAGATGATTGCTGAACGAATTCAGCCAGATGTAGCCATTGTTACTGATGTTTGTCATGACACAAATACACCCATGATAAAAAAAATAGTTGAAGGAGATTTATCATCAGGTAAGGGCCCTGTTTTAAGTTATGGTCCTGCCGTACAAAACAATTTACTTAAGTTCATCATCAAGCAAGCAGAAAAAAATAATATTTCTTTTCAACGACTTGCCGCATCAAGAAGTACAGGTACTGATACCGACGCATTTGCCTATTCAAATAAAGGTGTAGCCTCTGTGTTAATATCTTTACCCTTGAGGTATATGCATACCACCGTAGAAATGTGTTCAAAAGATGATGTTAATGCCGTAATAGACCTTATTTATCACAGCTTATTAGCGCTTAAAGATGGGCAAACCTTCAATTACTTAAAATAAATGCTTCAAAGACCAAGGAGAAATAGAAAATCAGAAGCCATCAGGAATATGATTGCAGAAACCCAATTACATAAAAATGATCTAATTTATCCATTATTCATAGTGGATGGAAATAATATTAAGTCACCCATTGAATCTATGCCCAACTGTTTCAGATGGTCTCTAGATTTATTGTTACATGAATTGGATGAATGCTGTAATTTAGGGCTTCAACATTTTGTATTGTTTCCAGCTGTAGATGATCATCTCAAGGATAAAATTGCCAGTTACAGTTACCATGAAGACAACTTCTATTTGAAAGCAATTCGTTCTATAAAAGAAAGATTTCCAACCATTACAATAATGAGTGATGTGGCCATGGACCCATATTCATCCGATGGTCATGATGGATTTGTAGAAGATGGACAAATATTGAATGATAAAACCCTACCCATTTTAGCAAAAATGGCCATAGCTCAAGCACAAGCAGGCATCGACATTATTGGACCATCCGATATGATGGATGGAAGAATAAGAAAAATAAGAGACGAGCTAGACCAAGGCGGATATCAAAACACAAGCATAATGAGCTACACTGCAAAATACGCAAGTTCCTTCTATGGTCCGTTCAGAGATGCATTAGATTCAGCTCCAAAAGCTGGAGATAAAAAAACGTATCAAATGGATCCAAGAAATAAAAGAGAGGCACTTATAGAAGCTGAATTAGATGAATTAGAGGGTGCTGATTTTTTAATGGTAAAGCCAGCACTTAGTTATTTAGATGTGATTCAAACTCTTAGTGAAAACTCCAATCTGCCTATAAGTGCTTACAATGTAAGCGGAGAGTACGCCATGGTACATGCAGCAGCAGAAAAAGGGTGGTTAGATTATGAAAATACCTACATGGAAATTCTTACTAGTATTAAAAGAGCTGGTGCAGATATGATACTAAGTTACTTTGCAAAAGATTTTGTCAAAAGATAGCAAATTATCATCTTATAAATTTTAAGTTAAGATCTGAAGAATTTTCCAAATCCAGCCTGTAATTCTCTTCACTAAAATGCATCAAGTCTTGAATATCATTGATTTTATTTTTGACTATATATTTAACCATTAGACCTCGTGCTGCTTTTGCATAGTTACCAACTATTTTAGGTATACCGTTCTTTATTTCATAAAAATCACAATTAATCCACTTTTTATCTAATTGATTTATTGAAATGACACGACTGTATTCTTGGCTTGCAAGGTTTAAAATTATCTTACCCTCCAACTTATTTACGTGTTCTGTTATTTTTTTTCTCCAAAATTCATACATCGTTTTGTAATCTTCAATAACTTGATGAGTAATACCCATTTCTAAACGGTAAGGCGCTATTTGATCAAGTGGCCTCAGGAGGCCGTAATAGGCACTTAAAATCAGGATAGAGTTTTGAGAAAATGTTACATCTTGTTCACTCCATAAACTCGTATCCATATGCTTAAAAGCAGTACCTTGATAAGAAAATATTGCTTGTCCTCTATATTCATTTTTTAATCCCCACTTTCTAATATTAGTGAATGTAGAGGAGGTCAGCTTAGCGCTTAATTTCATTTTTAGTCTAATGTCATTTTCACTCCATTTTGATAGTGCCATATTAATCCTATTGGCATCATCTAAAAAAATGGGTTTTGAAGTTTTACATTTGTTAGAATAACTAATTGACATGGTCTTAGTGGGAGAAATCAATACTTTCATTTTGTTTTTTTAGATAAAATTGAAATAAAAAATGAAAATTATACACATTAAATTATATTTTTATTCTACTTATATACTTGAAATATGAACATAGGTTTTGTAATGTATAACTGGGAAAGTGTGAAGCCAAAATTGGACACTACCATCAGACTCATCAAAGAATGTTTAATAAGGGGACATAAAGTAACCGCAATTTACCCTAATGAAATGGCAATCAGAAGAACAGAAGTATGGGCCAATACCTACGTTATTTCATCCAATAATTTGGAATCTGAAAATTTTGTTGAATTCTACGATAGCTGCACGCTAAAAGAAGAGTTTATCAGAATGAGTGAGCACGATGTCGTATTTTTCAGGGATAATCCACCCTTAGATAATCACTTACTAAATTTCATGGACACATTAGAAAATGATGTGTTTTTTATTAATTCTATATCAGGATTAAGAAAAGCAAATAATAAAATTTACCCAGCTACATTAGCAAACATGCACTCTGAAACAGACAAGAGCAGAAGATATATTCCACTTACTACCGTATCACGAAACCCAAAATACCTTAAAAAGGTGATCAAAGAATATGATAATGACAAGTTTATCTTAAAACCTATGGACGGTTTTGGAGGAAGCGGAGTCATATTATTAGATAAATCCTCAACTACCTCAAATCATAATGTGAATTCATTATTGGATTTTTACATTAATCAGGGTGGGAAAAATAATTATATTATTCTACAGGAATTTATTGAAACTGAACTTAAGGGAGACGTAAGGGTAATTATGCTTAATGGAACCCCTATCGGTGCTATGAGACGTGTCCCGGCCAAAGATGACCACAGATCCAATGTGCATGCAGGAGGTCATTGCGTCACTCATCATTTAAATGAAAGTGAAAAAAAACTTTGTGAAACAATAGGACCTAAACTAGTTGAGGATGGACTTTTTCTAGTTGGGCTTGACCTTATGGGGAATAAACTTATTGAGGTAAATGTTTGTAGTCCAGGTGGTTTTGCAGAAATAAATGATGAAAGAAGTGATAACATTCAGGAATATGTAATTGATTTTGCAGAAAAAGTGAATAATGCTAGAGAAAACCGATGATTCAAGCAGAAGTTCTAACCATTGGTCATATCATTAAAAAAATTAAGAATGGTGAAATTTTTGAAGCTGTTCCGATTGATCACTCATTTCACCTTAAAATTAGAGATTATACTCCATATATGTGTGCTGCAATTCATGCTGGTCACAATTTTAGAAACAACTTAAAAGATAAAGTTATTCATTCGGAATATGAGAGATGGTATGAAGAAGATCCTCATACGGATACGTTTATTTCATCCATGCCCCTTACTATAGTAGGATTAGATTCCAGGTTTGAGTATGACCTAAACAGAAGCCCTGAAAAATGTGTATATAAGGACGCCTGGGGTAAACCTGTGTGGAAAAAACCATTATCAAAATCTTTAGAAAAGGAAAGTTTAAAAAAACATGAAAATTTTTACAAAGTCGTAGATGCTTTAATCCAATTTATAGAGGAAAAATTTGGTGGATGTTTAGTGTTTGATATGCATTCTTACAACTTTGTTAGACATCAAAATGAAGTTCCTGTTTTTAATATTGGAACTGCTAATGTGGATGAATCAAGATATGAAAGAGCTATTGACTATTGGTTCAAAAAATTAAAAAGTATCTCTATAAGAAGTATCGAAAGCACAACAGAAATTAATGGACCTTTTCATGGCAACGGATATTTCTTAACTCACATCACCAATACATTTAATGATACCCTTGTGTTTGCCACAGAAGTAAAGAAAATATATTGTAATGAATTGGAAGGAAGTGATTATCCGTTAGTAATTAATGATTTAGAAGAGGGATTTAAAAAAATCATCATTGAAACAAGTACCTTTTTTGTTGAAAACGAACTCAAACTTAAGGTAAAACGAAAATCTCTATTATCATTTGGAATTGATAATGAACTCAAAAAGGTTGATCAAGATCTTTATCAACTAACCAAAAAATTAGAAATATTGAATTACATCACTCCCCAAAACTTAGAAACCGAACAAAAGCGTTTTCTAAAGGACAAAGGAGTGCAAAATCCAACATTCAAATATCGTCAAATTGTAGAACATCCATTTGAGTTTAAGCGCAGGCTATTCGCACTAAAATTAGAAAATGTAAAAGATGTTTCTGTTGCCAAAGTTTATCGAGACGTCATTCAAAGTTATGCGGATAAAGTGGATATGCTCAACACCATTGGAACCAATAAATTCTTCTTTAATTCCCTTAGATATTTTGGACAGCCCAATGAAATCGACCTCCGAAATGCTCACTTTATTCTGAATTGCCCAGACGAAACTGCTAGTCCAGAATTAATGAATATTGAAGAAGTAAAAGAAGTTTTTGAAAATGAAATTTCTAACTATGGATTTGATGCTAAAGTGGAAATTTCTAAAAACCTCACCGCAGAGATTATGGTACTTAACTATGATAGAAAAGTACTATTAAAAAAAGGGACTTATCTTTCAGTTGATAGCGTTAAATCACTTGTACACCATGAAATAGGAGTACATATGGTAACCACTATAAATGCGGTAAATCAACCTTTAAATATTTTTAAACTGGGCTTTCCAACCAATACATATACCCAAGAAGGAATAGCTGTATTAACTGAATATCTTTCTGGGTTTCTGTCCATTAAAAGATTAAAAGAATTAGCACTTAGGGTTGTGGGTGTTGATATGATGATTAACGGATTAGATTTTAAAGCCGTTTATCATGAATTGGTTAATTCATATTACATTGATCCCAACGAAGCTTTTATCATAACCACAAGAATTTTTAGAGGTGGTGGTTTTACAAAGGACCATTTGTATTTAAAAGGCTTCATAAGAATATATAATCATTGGAAATCTGGAAAATCGCTAGAACCGCTTTTAATCGGAAAAAATTCTATTCAATATTATGATATCTACAAAGAGATGATTGCAAGAGAATTAGCCTTTTCTCCTAAATACGTTACAAGCATATTAAAAAAACCAATTAAGGCTAGGAAAGAGGTCGAGTTTGTCTTAAGCGGTCTTGTAGGTTAGCATCATTAATTTTTATAAAAAGGTAGCTTAACCACCTTTAATGGAACTGCTTTATTACGAATAGCTAATGCCAAGTGGTTTTCATCAGTCAATTCTATTTTTTTCACATATCCTAAGCCAATGGCTTTTTGAGTACTTGGGCTCATAGTCCCCGAAGTAACTCTTCCCACTACTTCATTATTTGTATTTATAATAGTGTAGTCTTTTCTTGGTATACCTCTCTCTAATAATTCAAAAGCAATTAATTTATATTCCGTTCCATTATTCTTATCTGAAAGAATTTTATCCATACCAACAAAATTCTTTGAAAACTTTGTCACCCAACCTAAACCAGCTGCTATAGGTGAAGTGTTCTCATCAATTTCGTTTCCATACAGACAATATCCCATTTCTAATCTCAACGTATCTCTAGCCGCTAAACCTGCTGGTTTTAGTTCATATTCTT
>CAZJVX010000102.1:0-5854 GCA_964549345.1 uncultured Flavobacteriales bacterium
CCTCATTAGATGTGATTTTTTCAATTGAATTGATGAGGCTTTTATAATTTAAAAGCGGTTCACCCATTCCCATAAATACAATATTTGATAAAGGGATATCATATTCTTCTTTTGCCTGATCGCTTATCATCACAACTTGATCATAAATCTCATCTGGATTCAAATTTCTAACCCGTTTTAATTTTCCTGTAGCACAAAATGCACAGTCCAAACTGCAACCCACCTGTACAGAAACACAAGCCGTCATTCTTTTTTTAGTTGGAATTAAAACTCCCTCTATGACTGCATTGTCCGCTAACAAAAAAGCATTTTTAATGGTACGATCATCGCTTTTTTGAGCTTTACCTAGCTTGATGGCGTTTATAATAAAATGTTTATTTATCACTTCTCTTAATGAAATAGACAAATTAGTCATATCATTAAAGCTAGTTGCTCTTTTTTTCCATAACCATTCATGTATTTGCTTAGCTCTATATGGTTTTTCTCCTAAAGCCACCAACTTATGAGTTAGTTCTTCTAAAGAGAGTTGTCGTATATCTTCCTTATCTAACATAAAACGAAAAAGCCTCGATAAACGAGGCTTTTAAATTATAGAATTAACATGGCATCACCATATGAATAAAATCGGTACTTTTCCTTTTTCGCTTCTTTATATGCCTTCATCATAAGATCATGTCCACAATAAGCTGAAATCATCATTAGCAATGTAGATTTGGGCATATGAAAATTCGTAATTAGAGCATCAGGAATACTAAACTCATATGGGGGGAAAATAAATTTATTAGTCCAACCACTAAATGGCTTAAGCTGTTTATTTACAGTAACAGAAGATTCAAGTGCTCTAGTTGAAGTAGTCCCAATTGCACAAACTTTTCTTTTATTTGTTTTTGCTTGATTGACCAAATTTGATGTTTCTTCGCTGATATATAATTCTTCAGAGTCCATCTTATGTTTAGTAAGATCCTCCACATCAACAGGCCTAAAAGTACCTAACCCTACGTGTAGGGTAACCGGTGCAAATTCAATTCCTTTTATCTCCAATCTTTTCATGAGTTGTTTGCTGAAGTGCAAACCAGCGGTTGGCGCAGCTACAGCACCCTCGTTTTCGGCAAAAATGGTTTGATACCTTTCTTCGTCTTCTGGGACAGGCTCTCTATTAATGTACTTTGGAAGTGGGGTTTGACCTAATTTAGTGATAGTAGCTTTGAACTCATCATAGCTTCCATCAAACAAAAAGCGAAGTGTTCTTCCTCTAGAAGTAGTGTTATCAATTACTTCTGCTACTAGCTCATCTTCTTGGCCAAAATATAATTTATTACCAATTCTGATTTTTCGGGCTGGATCAACTAATACATCCCACAATAAACTGTCTCTATTTAGTTCTCTAAGTAAAAAGACTTCAATTTTTGCTCCAGTCTTTTCTTTATTTCCATACATCCTAGCTGGAAAAACTTTAGTATCATTCACCACCATGACATCACCGTCATCAAAATAATCTATCACATCCTTGAACATCTTGTGTTCAATTTTTCCTGAATCTCGGTGAACCACCATTAATCTAGATTCATCCCTTTGATCTGCTGGAAATTCTGCAATAAAATTGTCTGTTAATTCAAATTCAAATTCTGATAACTTCATGATGTATTTTTAAATGAGGGACGAAATTAATAAAAATTATGATGTCTTTATGATATCTATCCATTCGTCAACCGTTTTAGCATTTTTAATGTGAAAATCACCCGATGACGTTCTTCTAAGGTCAATTAAGTGTGCACCACTATTGACAGCATAACCTATGTCTCTTGCAAGTGATCTTATGTATGTTCCTTTTGAACAAGTGCATTCAAAGTGAATTTCATCCTTTTTCTTAACAGTCAGGTTTAACTTTGAAATAGAAATTGGCTTTGCTTCTAACTCCACTTTTTTATTTTCTCTAGCTAAGTTGTATGCTCTTTTACCGTTAATTTTCTTAGCAGAAAATATAGGAGGCACCTGCATTAAACTACCTTGAAAACTCTTCTGCAGATCGGAAATCATTTTGTCGTCTATTGAAGGAACAGGATAAATTTTATCCACATTTGTTTCAAGATCAAAAGAAGGTGTTGTGGCCCCTAACTTAATTCGACCAGTGTAGGTTTTATCTTCTGTTAAAAATTGATCAATGGATTTGGTTTTTTTTCCTGTACAAATTACAAGAAGACCTGTAGCTAAGGGATCTAAGGTGCCCGCATGACCAACTTTAATTTTTTTAACACCGTAATGCTTTTTTATGACGTACCTTAATCTTTTTACCACGTCAAAAGAAGTCCAATATAAAGGCTTATCAACCATCATAATTTTACCTTCTAAAAATGGAATTGTAGTCATCGTAGCACCACAATTAAAGTGAAAAAAGCTACGATAAAACAGTAAATTGAAAAATATTTCAACTGACTATTTTTAACCAAACGAATCATTAAATTACAAGCAAAAATCCCCGTGATCAAAGCGCCTAAAAACCCCACAAATAGTGAGAGTAAATCTATATCATCAACTAAAAATGAGCCAGCTAAAATGTCCTTTACCATTTTACCGAATATTAATGGAATCACCATTAAAAAGGAAAATCGCGCAGCAGACTCTTTATCCACCCCTAAAAGTACGGATGTAGCTATTGTAGCTCCTGACCTTGAAATTCCAGGTAAAATAGCCACAGCTTGAGCGATTCCAATGAGGAAACTATTTTTAAAACTTACATTTTTTAAAGTAGGTTTAGATTTGTCAGCTAAAAAGAGAAGTAGGCCAGTGATAATGAGCATACAAGAAACTAGGATCAGTTCTCCACTAAATAATTCTTCTAAAATATCATCAAACAGTAGGCCCACCAGCACAGCTGGAAGCATAGAAATAATGATTTTATAGCTGAAAAATCGATGTGAAGAGTCTTCTTTTGAAAACAACCCCTTGAATAAGGTTTTGATGTCATTTCTAAATACAACTAGTGTACTTATGGCAGTAGCAAAATGCAACACCACCGTCATTAACATACTTTCACTTCCAGAGTTTTGTATCTGAAAAAGAGATTTTGCAATTTCAAGATGTCCGCTACTACTTACTGGCAAAAACTCAGTTAAACCTTGGATAACTCCTAGAAGGAAATTGAATAAAACTTCCAAGAATTAGTTCTTTTTCATAATACCATATAGCACTATACCATAGCCTAAAATCACAAGGAATGGAGCTAATGTGATCCTTCTAAAAGAAAAAAGTTCTTCTTCGTTAAATACGTTTGGATCATCTGAACCACCCCCTGACATTAAAACAAAACCCAATAAAACAACCAGGCACCCTGAAATAATAAAGATGTAATTTTTTCTTTTTAAGACCATGTTTTTCTTCTCTTCCATAACTTAATACAATTTTTCTGACTTAATCCAGATGTATTTATTAAGAGCAAAATACGTTGAACTAAAACTAATAAGGATTCCAATGAATAAGATTCCTGATGCAATAATACCAAATTCCATTAATTCTTTTTGTAACAGGGTGGAATTCATGCTCAAATTAACAATTATTGTTGGGTTTAGGTGGATAAATAAATACCATAACGCTACTAATGCAGTTATGGCCAACATTCCTGAAATAAACCCTTGGTAAATAGAACGATAAAGAAATGGTCTTCTAATGAATGAGGACTTTGCTCCAACTAATTGCATTGTACGCAATAAAAACCGTTTAGAAAAAACCGCCAGCCGGATGGTGTTATAGATCAATAATGTAGCTATAAGTAACAAGGTTCCAGATAAAAACAACATGATTAATTCAAAATTTTTGAACACCTTTCCGATTTCTAAAAATTGTGCTTCATTGTAAGCCACTTCTGCCACAATATGTTCGTTTCCTTTCATTATGGATTTTGCAAATTTTGCGGCACTATCAGGATTCACATAATCTGCAGTTAGATTCACATGTATTGATGTTGGTAATGGATTCACACCATCCAATATTTCGAAGGCATCTTCACCTACCTGTTTCATCATAATTTTTTTTGCGTTTTCTTTTGAAACGAACGTAGCCTGTTTTACCATTTCATCCATTGATTTCAGTTGTTTTTCCATCATTAAAGCCATTTGCGAATCTACATTTTCGTGAAAAAGAATATCCAAACTTAATTGTTCTTTAATTTCTAAAGATTTTTTGTTTGCTGTCCACATAAAATAGACAAATAGTCCAAAAAGTGTCAGTAACAACGTCATACTAAACACAGATGAAATCTCAGCGAGAAGGTTTGATTTGTGTTTTGAATTTAGCATAAAAGGCAAATATATTTTAAAAAACAATCGTGAGCTGAAACCACATACAGTTCAAAATATGAAATAAAGTAATATCAATTGAGGTTTAAATCCGTGTAGGATGGATAAAATTGACCAACAATATGGTGTTAATTAGTGAAAATAATTTTTAATTTTAGGTTTAAATTTTGAAAAAATGAACAAAATATTTTATTTATCCCTGTTTTCAGTAATTCTTGTCTTTTCATCTTGCTCATCATCAAAAAATGAAGCGATGGAAGAAAGCACTACATCAGAAACCGTACTTTCTACTCTAAATTACAAAGTAGATAATAATGAATTTGTGGTTTGGCAGGCAAAACATAATGAGGATACTGAATATGCTTACCAAAGTCAAGTAAAAATTAGCGATGGATCCATCATGGTAGAAGGGGGAGAAGTGACTAAGGCAAAATTTTCATTTGATATCGCTTCACTTGCTGATACCAACCTCCCTGGAAACCTGATTAAACATTTAAGGGGCGCAGATTATTTTAACGTTATTACATATCCAGAGATTACTTTTTATGTAAGTCAAGTAGTTAATGGTTTGGCAAAAGGTACTCTTAACGTTGTGGGTATTGATAAAAAAATAAATTTTCCGATATCTATTGAAATCAACGAAGAATCTTTAAATGCCAAAGCTGAATTTGACTTAGATATGCTGAGTTTTGAATTTCCTCATCTAGTGAAAACACATCAAAAATCACCTGAAAAAAGAAAAAGCGGGCCTAGCAACATTGTTCACATTTCTTTTGACATCTCTGCAACACCACTCAATTAAGTGATTTAAACCATAATTGGTTTATTCTGAAACTTTTCTCACTATAATTAGTTAATAAAAGTTAACTATACTATTTTTCTTATACCTAAATTGGTGTAAAATTGTGTACTTATAGATTTTAATCATGAAAAAAACTGTAACAGCTATTATAGCAATATCAACGGTATTTCTTGCCAATATCAATTATTCCCAATGTACTAATGGAACTATCATGTGTACCTCACTTACAGCTAGTGCTGACACGCTTTGTAACCCAGGAAACGTCAATATAACAGTTAATGATGGTACGTTAGGAGCTGGTTCAGAATGGCAATTATATACAGGTTCTTGTGCAGGAACCTTAGTAGCTACCACAGCCACCAATAGTTTCAGCAATATTCCAATATTGTCAACTACTACATTTTATATTAAAGCTGATAGCTGTAACAGCTCAAGTTGTATCTCCATTGATATTGTGATGGCCACATTATCAAATGATCCAACATCACTTGATGTTTCAAATGATTCTTTGTGTGCTGCAGGTGATGTTAATTTTACAGTAAATGGGGGCTCTCTAGGCACATTAGCCAATTGGGAGCTGTATTCAACTTCCTGTACTGGAACTCCAATTGCTACTTCTGCTTCAAATACATTTAGTAATATTACAATTTCTGCTAGTGAAACCTACTTTGCCAAAGCAAATGGGTTTTGTAATACTACTTTATGCGTTAGTACAGATGTATTATTAGCCAATGCATCAACTAATCCAATTAGCATTACT
>CAZJVX010000103.1:0-5798 GCA_964549345.1 uncultured Flavobacteriales bacterium
CAGATTATTTATTATGAAAGATATGTTGTTGTTCAACCCGGTAATGCAGTTAACGCTGAGGGTGAGCCACTACAAAAAATGGATTTCATAACAGAGGAGGAGTATTTAGATGTTTTAGAAAAACTTCCTAGAGAAAATCAGTATTTAGAGGATAATGACCCTAGCAAATTTATTGCAAAAATGGGTGCGGAAGCATTGTTTGATTTATTGGCTAACGAAGATTTGGATGAAAGGTCTTACCAATTAAGACATCAGGCTAATAACGAAACTTCCCAGCAAAGAAAAAATGAAGCTTTAAAAAGACTCCAAGTAATAGAATCTTTCAGAGATGCTAACAGCAGAATTGAAAACAGACCGGAATGGATGATTGTAAAGGTTGTTCCTGTTATTCCTCCTGATTTAAGACCTCTTGTTCCATTGGATGGAGGTAGGTTTGCCACATCTGATTTAAATGACCTTTACAGACGAGTCATAATTAGAAATAATAGACTTAAAAGATTAATTGAAATCAAAGCTCCGGAAGTTATCTTGAGAAATGAAAAAAGAATGCTTCAAGAGTCAGTAGATTCACTATTTGATAACTCAAGAAAATCAAGTGCGGTAAAAACAGATAAAAACAGACCTTTAAAATCCCTTTCCGATAGCTTAAAAGGTAAGCAAGGTAGGTTCAGACAAAATCTTTTAGGTAAAAGAGTTGACTATTCAGCTAGATCGGTAATTGTTGTAGGTCCTACACTAAAATTACATGAGTGTGGATTACCTAAAAATATGGCAGCTGAACTTTTTAAACCTTTTATCATTAGAAAAATGATTGAAAGAGGTATTGTAAAGACTGTTAAATCTGCAAAAAAAATAGTGGATAAAAAAGAGCCAGTAGTTTGGGATATCCTTGAAAATGTGTTGAAAGGACACCCTGTTTTACTAAACCGTGCCCCAACCTTACATAGATTGGGTATACAGGCTTTTCAACCTAAATTGATTGAAGGAAAAGCCATCCAATTGCACCCATTAGTATGTACAGCGTTCAATGCTGACTTTGATGGTGACCAAATGGCTGTTCATGTTCCGCTTGGTAATGCGGCTATTTTAGAGGCGCAACTTTTGATGTTGGCTTCTCACAACATATTAAACCCTGCAAATGGTGCACCAATAACAGTTCCTTCTCAGGATATGGTATTGGGTCTTTATTACATTACCAAAACAAGAAAAAGTACTAAAGATGACCCTGTAAACGGGGAAGGTATGCACTTTTATTCACCACAAGAAGTTAAGGTAGCTTTCAATGAAAAAAGACTTGATCTTCACGCTTCTATAAAGGTGAAAATCAATAATATGGTAAATGGCGAAGAAGTAGAGCAAGTCATAGAAACTACAACGGGAAGAATTTTATTTAATGAGTTAGTCCCTAAAGAAGTAGGATATATCAATGAACTTCTAACCAAGAAATCTCTAAGAGATATCATTACTAAAATTATCAAGGTAACCGGTGTTCCAAAGACAGCAAAATTCTTAGATGATATTAAAGATTTAGGTTATTACATGGCTTTTAAAGGCGGGTTATCTTTTAACTTAAGTGATGTTGTAATCCCAAAAGAAAAGGACATTTTAATTGATAAAGCTCGATCAGAAGTTCAGGAGGTAGTAATGAACTATAACATGGGTCTAATCACAAACAATGAAAGATATAATCAAATCATTGATATTTGGACACACACTAATTCAAGATTAACTCATACATTGATGGATAAGTTGCAATCAGATAAGCAAGGTTTTAATTCCATCTACATGATGATGGACTCTGGTGCAAGAGGATCAAAAGAACAAATAAGACAGCTTTCTGGAATGAGAGGATTGATGGCTAAGCCACAAAAATCTGGAGCTTCAGGAGGACAAGATATCATTGAAAATCCAATTTTATCTAATTTTAAAGAGGGGCTTTCAATTCTTGAATATTTCATCTCCACTCACGGTGCTAGAAAAGGTCTTGCTGATACGGCCTTAAAAACAGCTGATGCGGGATATTTAACAAGAAGACTTGTTGATGTTGCCCAAGATGTTGTAATTAATGACTACGATTGCGGTACATTGAGAGGATTAACGGTTTCGGCATTAAAGAAAAGTGATGAAATTGTAGAAAGTCTGTATGATAGAATTCTTGGTAGAGTTGCTTTATTTGACGTTGAAGATCCTAGTATTAATGAAGTTATTGTTAAAGAGGGTGAAGAAATTAATGAAGATTTAGCTCAAGCAATTGAAGCAGCAGGTATTGAGGAAGTAGAAATCAGATCCGTATTAACATGTGAATTAACAAGAGGAGTTTGTTCTAAATGTTACGGCAGAAACTTAGCGACAGGTAAACTTGTTCAACGAGGTGAAGCTGTTGGTGTTATTGCAGCACAATCAATTGGTGAACCTGGTACACAGCTTACACTAAGAACATTCCATGTAGGTGGAACCGCATCTAATATCGCAGATCAAGCTGAGCTTGCTGCTAAAAATGATGGTACACTAGAAATGGAAGGGGTAAGATTTGTAGAACGTAAAAATACTGAGGGTGAGGTAGAGAAAATAGTTATAGGAAGAACAGGAGAGATAAAAATTACTGATAAATCTAGAACAGTAATCATGAATGCAAATGTGCCTTACGGATCTAAATTATTAGTTGAAGATAAAAGTAAACTTAAAAAAGGTGATGTCATTTGTAAATGGGACCCTTATAATGCGGTAATTATTTCAGAATATGACGGTAAACTTCAATTTAACAATTTAGTTGAGGGAGTTACATATCGTGAAGAAGTAGATGAGCAAACTGGATTTACTGAAATTGTTATCAAAGAAAACAGAGATAAGAAGATGATTCCAACTATTTCTGTTGTAGACAAAGATGAAAATGAGTTGAAATCATACAACTTACCGGTTGATGCGCACATTATCGTTAAAGATGGTGATGGTATTAGTTCAGGTGACGTAATGGTAAAAATACCTAGAAAATCTGGAAAATCAGGTGATATAACTGGTGGTCTACCTAGAGTAACCGAGATGTTTGAAGCTAGAAATCCTTCAAACCCTGCAGTTGTTTCCGAAATTGATGGTGTTGCATCTTATGGAAAAATCAAAAGAGGTAACAGAGAAGTTATTATTGAAGCAAAAACTGGGGAAGTTAAAAAGTACCTTATTCCACTTTCAAGACACATCCTTGTGCAGGAGAATGATTTTGTAAAAGCAGGACAAACACTTTCAGATGGTGCTATAACTCCTAAAGATATTTTGGCGATTAAAGGACCAACAGCTGTACAAGAGTATATTGTTAATGAGATTCAAGAAGTCTACAGGCTTCAAGGGGTGAAAATTAATGATAAGCATTTTGAAGTGATTGTAAGACAAATGATGAGAAAGGTTCAAATCATTGATCCAGGAGATACTAAATTCTTAGAAAACAATGCCGTTAATAAATGGGAATTTATTCAAGAGAATGATAAGATCTTTGGTAAAAAAGTAGTTACAGACGCAGGAGAGTCGACTGTTTTGAAAGCAGGTCAAATAGTTTCTGTTAGAAAATTAAGAGATGAAAATTCTGCTCTGAAACGAAATGATGCTAAACAGGTTGAATCTAGAGATGCATTGACTGCTACAGCTGAGCCTATTTTACAAGGTATCACAAAGGCATCTTTACATACGGATAGTTTTATTTCTGCAGCATCGTTCCAGGAAACAACCAAGGTGTTAAATCAAGCAGCTGTTAACGGTAAGGTCGACCACATGTTAGGTTTAAAAGAAAATGTAATTGTGGGTCACAGAATACCTGCTGGTACAGGTATGAGAAATTACCAAACCATGTTAGTAAGCTCTGCTGATGACATGCATAGAATTAATATTGAAGAAGAGGTGGTTGAAGAAAATATAGATAGTTAACATGTCAGAAGAAAAAAAACAGCAAGGTATAAACATTGAGTTGAGTGAGGAAACAGCAGAAGGGATTTATTCAAACTTGGCTATCATAACTCATTCTTCCTCAGAGTTTATTATGGACTATATCAGAATAATGCCAGGAGTTCCCAAAGGTAAAGTGAAGGCAAGGATAGTGATGACCCCTGAGCATGCTAAAAAACTTCATAGAGCTTTGTCTGATAACTTAGCCAAATATGAATCTTCATTTGGTAAAATAAAAGAATCAGAACAAGTTGGTAATATTCCATTAAATTTTGGTGGTCCTACTACGCAGGCTTAGATTGTTTTATTTCTAAAATAGTAAAGACCATTTCATTGAAATGGTCTTTTTTTTTATTTTCACTTAATATGAAATTATTTATTTCATTTTATATTCTATTAGTCTCTAATATATTTTATGGTCAATTAGATTCTAGTACAATTAAAATTTGGAATCAATTTTCGTCATTAGATGATTCATTGAACTATACCTTATTTACAGGCGGTCCATCTAGTATTGTTTTTAATTTATATTTTGATAGTACAAGACTTCAACCTTTTGAAAATGGATCTTTATTTACAAAAGAGCAGGCAGATTTGCCTTTTATCTATCAAAAAGTTCCTGTTTTAGACTTTCAATATATAATTGGTGATCAATTAGAGCAAAACTTGGCTATCTATCATAATCAGCCCATATCCAATAGGTCAAATTATTCTCTTTCTTTTTTAAAAAGAAGTCACGATGGTTATTATTTAAATCAGGCCACAAACTCCAATTTTTTCCAAGCTAATTATTTTAGGAAGTCTAAAAAAGAAAACTACACCATTAAAGCTTCTTTAAAACACCATAGATTGTACAATGAGCAGAACGGAGGAATTCAAAATGATTCCAGCTTTACAGATACCAATTTTGATATTTTGAATAGAAATCTGATACCCATTAATATGAATCATGGATTTTCAAATGATAAGCTTTGGAGAGTAAATATGCAACAAACCATATATAAAAGTGATTCTAGCTCTAAATCAAAAAAAATTGATCTAATAACATCTTTTGATAGGCGATTTAGGAATTATTACGACAGTTTAAATGCAAATTTATTTCTATTCAATCATTTTGATACCAATAGATCCAATGATACATTAGTTCAACAAGATTTTCGTCAGCAGATAAATTATTACTTGTCTTATTATGAAGATTCTATTTTATCCAAATCCATGGTAATCTTTTATGACGTTAATAGAATTACATACACTAACCATGCAAATGACACTGTTTTATCAAATCACAATATTGGACTTAAATATATTCTAAGTACACCGCAGTATAATTTTAAAACGATAATAAGATATACGCCATTCGGATTCAGAAGAAATAATTTTAATTTCCATATGTATTATAATAGAAACTTAACTCAAAAAATTAAGTTTTCAAGTAGCTTAAATGCAAAACGAATTACCCCAAATTATGTGTTTCATCAATACAGTAGTAACCATGTTATATGGGATAACAGCGTGAATGACATGTATTACATTGGACTAAATACCGCAATCATATTAAAAAATATTAGATTGAAATCAAATCAGTTTTGGTTAAAAAATCCTATGTATTTCAACCGCGATCTAACTCCAGTTTCGACCTTGGATACTGTTCAAATAGTACAAACTTCTATTGAGTATATGGTCAATAAAAAGAAAATGGAATTTAACATCGAATTACAACATCAATATCAAGGTGGGTTGTCTATATATCAACTTCCTGAATGGTTAGCATTTGGAAGTTTTTATTATAAATTTCTTCACGCTAAGAGTGATGCTAAACTATATTTAGGGGTAAGAGTTAGAAGCTTTTCATCATTTAATTTAATGGA
>CAZJVX010000104.1:0-5791 GCA_964549345.1 uncultured Flavobacteriales bacterium
TACTGTATTCTAAATCCTCACCATTTAAACTAATGGAAAAATCTTCTCCGTATTTCCCTTTAAGCATAAAGAAAGGTTGGTCGTTACAAACACCAAAGGAGAATTTAAATAGTTCGTTTTTCTGAACTTCAGAGAATTTTATCGTGTCTAGATATAATTCTTCATTTTCATACCTTACTTTTTGGGCAGACGAAACATCGTAAATTGAATAAGGCCTATCGTAATCATTAAAATTGAATTTTGCATCTGTAAAAGATGTGGATACACCACAAATCTGACGTAAAAACAACTTTATCTCATCTAGTTCAGTAATAGTGATATTATCCTCGTTTATAAGATAATTTTCTCCGTCATAATCAATCACTTGATCTGCTTTCATAACTTTAAAGTTCTTACCGTACTGACCGTAAACGAATGTCACAAAAGATTTCATAGCATTACCGCTATTGTAATAAGAACTCCAGCCTCTAAATTGAAAAATAGTAAATGCAATAGAAAGTAATAGCGTTAAGATTAACAATCGAATGACTTTTACTTTTTGACTTTTTCGTGCAAATTGCAATGCCATGTAAAACGTGATACTGCTAATCAGAATTAAAACAGTACTGGTAATGAATTCATATGGCAAATGAATATTTACCCAAAATTTATCCATTTTTCTAACCAAAACTGCACTTGAAAGTCCTGCAAATAGCATTACGCTTCCAATTACACCAACTAATACCAGTGCTGAATATACTTTCTCTTTTTGTTTATTTGATTCAAATTGTTGCATGATATTATTTATAATAAGTCAAAACAATAAACAGTAAATAATATGGGTAAATAGGCAAAAGAATAGTACATGATTTTGTTGGCATACTTATCGTCTAAAGTGAAATATAATCTGATTGCTGGTGTATACATAATTAAGCTAAGGCATATACCTATTATCATTGAAGTAGATCCCGTCATTTCAGCAGCCCAGGGCAACATAGATGAAGGAACTAAAAATGCAGAGTACAGCATAATTTGAAATGCGCTTTTTTTGTCTTTTTCTACACTAGGAAGTAATCTAAATCCTGCCTTTCTATAGTCTTCATCTAATTTCCAGGCTAATGCCCAAAAATGAGGGAACTGCCAAAAAAACTGTAACATAAACAAAACTCCTGGTTCTAATCCAAATTCATTAGTGACAGCAACATATCCTAACAAGGGTGGTATGCTACCTGGTATGGCACCAACAAATACAGCTATTGACGACTTGTGTTTTAAAGGAGTGTAAATTAAAACATAAACAATCATAGAAAACAAACCCAATAACATGGACTTATAATTAATGGTGTACAGTAAAAATAATCCTAAAGCCCCAGTCATCATACAAAATATGATAGCTTCTATTTTGCTGATAATCGAAACGGGTAATGGACGATCTTTTGTTCTGCTCATTAGAGCATCGGTCTTTATTTCCAAGAGTTGGTTAAACCCATTTGAGGAACCTGTTATGAGCAATCCCCCTAAAAGTAGAGAGTACATCGCTAATGAATTTAGGTCTCCTTTAGCGATGAAAAACCCAAAAAAAGCGCTTAAAACGACAAGTGAGGACAGCCGTAATTTCATTAAAGAAACAAATGCCTTTAATTTGGTCATAATATTAACTTGTAATGGGGTCTCCAATTGATCTGTTTTCATCCGGTTTCGAAATTAGTATAATTTATTCTTTAATAGAACTTGTGTTGAATCTTTCGGTTAATAATCTAAATAAGATTGCCAAAGGTTTGATGTTATACCTATTGAAAACAGAAAAGATTCTGTTATGGTATTGTTTATTGAAGAATTATACCGATAATTAAATTGTGTAAATAACTTAGTATTAGATAGGGCTACTAATAACAAAGAAGTTCTAATTTCAAATTGATGTTGGTTAATGGTGTTGCCTTGTCCTATTTCATGTCCATAATCTCCTCCTGCTCTGCTTGTGTAAGGCTGAAACATATCTCCGCCAAAATTATAATTTTGAAAATCTCTCCCAAATTGTTGATATGCATACTTAACCCAAAAATCTAAATTATTTTTTTGATAACCTATCAGGGCTAAAAATTCACGAAAATTTGATTCTAACGGGTGAGCTAAAGATTGATTTCTATGCCCATAATTTTGCATGGAATTCATATGAGAATATGTATAAGGTCTCACAGCATTCCATTCTATTAATGAATATAGTCCCTCAAAAGCAAATAGGTCAAAAAATCTCATTCCTACTTGTATACCATATTTATTTCCCCACCAACCGGAACCATCTTGAAATGCACTTAGCAAAAATTCATCTAAAATTAAATGTTGATATAAGATAATTTTTCTAGGTAATCTAATTTTTAAGCCTCCACCAAAAAATGAATTATCTGAGGATCCAATTCCATATTCAACAGGTCTAAAAAAAATAAAGGGATTCAAATAATTGAAATCAAAACCTCTATTATTCAATGTATCTTTTCCTTGCCAAATAATAGATTCAAATAAAGAAAGATTAAGCCATTTAGTAATATTAAAACTTAATGCATGAAGAGAGGACCACTTTTGATTTGTAAATCTGGCAGTATTACGGTCGTGGTGTAAAGACCAAAGATTAATGTATTTGACCTTCCAAAATGTAGATTCCATTTTAAGAAATGGATAAGCTGGAGCATAATCTGAAAGATAAACGGAACGATAACCATCGCCAATCATATTTTTACCAACACCTGCGCTTAAATTAAAAAAACGATGGGGCTGATAAGAAATGTAACCTTCAGCTAAGGGCTGACTATATGTGTGAGATGAGTCATTATTAAGGTAACCTATCCCAGGTGCAAATGGCCGTTTAGTCAGGTTAGAAGACTCGTAATTTGACAACATTCCCAGTGAATAGCCTAGCCTCCACTGTGTATTCCATTTATTATTAAAATAATTGAACTGTGCACCCATTGAAAGCGCATTAGCTAAGTCTTGATCGGTAGAATTGTATTTTAATCCCGCATCCACTAAAGGTAAAACCAAAAATTTAACGGTATCGGAAGGATTGCCATATAGCCAAACACCATTTTGCATCTCTTGCTTTAATCCAGAGTCTAACAAGACAGGCTTGCTAATACTATGGTGTTGATCATCTAAATAGAGTTTTTTTTCAATGGGATGTCGTTGTTGAAAGTCACCAAAAAAATAGGATTGTGAAATACCGATAAAAATCTTAAAAATCAATATAGTAAGAAAAATATTCCTCATTTAATGTGATATTTTTTTAGCCATCAAATACAAGAATCCCATTAGTAGTGATGAAGAGAAAATTTGCAAAAACAATAATATAGTAGGGTGATTTATTGAAAAAACCAATTGAAATAAGAGCTGTAGTCCGATTAAACCAATGCTGAACAAAAAGAGAGTTACAGATGTTTTAGCATGTCCAAAACCCGTCTTTTCAAAATGGTGATGGATGTGATTTTTATCTGCTTTAAAGGGAGATTTTGAACGAATTAACCTCAAAATAAATACTCTTAAAGTGTCCATTAACGGATATGCAAGCAATGTCATGACCAAAACAGGCTTATTTAATTGAGCTAACCAAACTGGGGCTTTTGCAAAATTTTCATTGATAGCATTTATAGCTAGAATACAGAAAATAACTCCTATGGATAAAGATCCCGCATCGCCCATGAACACCCTAGCTGGTGAAAAATTAAAAAATACAAAACCAATCATAGTCCCAGCCAATACACTTGCCAACAGAGCTAATGGTACATTTCCACACTTACAAAAGAGGTAACTAAAACATATAGAGGCTAAAAACGAAATTAAACCCGCTAAACCATCCAGGCCATCAATTAAATTTATTGAATTAATAATGACTAAATAGGTGAATATGGTTAATAAATAGCTTTGCCACAAATCTAATTCTCCATAAATACCAAAAATGCCATGCATGGAAAGAATTCTAATGTCAGCCATAATCACAAGTATAAAGCCTACAATAACATGAGCAATTAATTTTTTTAATGGTGCCGTACCTATAATATCATCTTTTACACCAACGAAAAACAACACTAATAGGCATGCAATGACATATTTAAAATTAATTAGCATTCCTTGTATGTGGTCATATTCTTCTGGAAACCACAATGCGTATGAAAAAATGATTGATCCGAATATGACAACACCTCCAAGAGTGGGAATACTCCATCTATGCATCTTTCTTTCTTCAGAAGGTGTATCTACTAAATTTTTAAGCTTAGCTACTTTAATTAAAGAAGGCATAGAAAACAACACCACTAGAAATGAAGTAACAAACCCAAAAATCACTATGTATAACCCATTCATAATAAATTACTATTGATCAAAGTAATCGTTTTTTAAATATGTTCTAAATGAAAAAAAGAGGTAGTTGTCCCAAGCACCATCTAATGATCTTGATAAATGGCCGATAGAGATTTCCATACTAGTGGCTCTATTTACAAGAAACCCAATGGAGTTATTTAAATTGATAAGATTGGATTTATTCACAACTTCAATTAAATCATTAGATGTAAATACCTGATCAGCAAAAGGTTGATTATTTCCTGGTCTATCAATTTTAACAAAAGTATTACCTATTCGACAAAATAATCTACCATAATTTATTTGTCCTTTTATGACCCATTCTGAAAAACCTGACCCCAACGGATGAGCTAATTCATGACCCATATGACTAACCTGCTGAAATTGATTATTACTATCAACTGCGTACATAGCTGTTGGAACATAATTATATTCTAGGTTTAAAAATGAAATTGTTTTTCTTTTGTCTATGCTGAACTCATTTCTTATTCCAAATTGAGCACCTATTTTACTGGCGCTTCTAACTGCAAATTGAGTAAAAAACTTAATACTCTTTGTTAATATGTAACTCGAATTTACTCCGTAAATGGTAGAATTTGAAGACAAAGAATCTTTCGCTAAAAAATGCGACCCCATAACCGGTAAATAGTAGCTAAAATGTGGAGTAGATGTTCCGGAATTAGCATTATAAGCTTTAAACACGGTACCTTCAAACAGCGAAAATGACAATGCAGAAGTAGCTTGAAATGAAAGCTGATTAAATCCAAAAGATTTGGGAATAAGCATGGACTCCGGTGTGGTAGACACGGGAATTCTACTTAAATTATACAATTTAGAATGAACGTGTTTATATAATAATTTACCGTCAAAAAAATGATATTGACCGCTGAAGTATTGATAATCTGGAGCATAATCTGACAGCAATAAAGATCGATATCCATCTCCGAAAAAATGCCGACCATGGCCTAATTGAAAGATAATTCCTTTGGCTGGAGAAAAACTTACGTATCCATTTGCTAATCCAGCATCAATTCCATACTCTTTAAACTTTTTAGCTCTACCAATACCAAAAGCTATGGCATCAATGGTGTTCTCATTTTCTGCTCTATCTAGTGCTTTTTGAGACAAATAATCAGGATAAAAAAACTGATTTTCATAAAAGCGAGTTTCAAATGATAACTTAGTAGTTAAATCTCCAGTAATCCTGAACCCTCTTACGTTACTAGAATACATATAACCTAAGACATTATTTTTAGGACTCATGGAGAAATTAAACAATGGATCAGCTGTTAACCTAATTTGATCCTCATTTACCAATAATAGGCTTTCTTCAAATATTTTCCTTTTCCATTTATTTTCACTTGATTTACTGGTTGTATCAATTAAAATTTGATATGTTTCAAGAAAAGGTTTAATTGATGAATGTGAAATTTCATTTCTATTTGGGTTAGAAAAAAATGAAAAG
>CAZJVX010000105.1:0-5787 GCA_964549345.1 uncultured Flavobacteriales bacterium
AATATATAACACTAAGATCTCTTAATTCATTATCTTGAATATAGTCGTCTGTTAGCATTTGGATGTCAAACAACAAACTCATCACACTATCTTGGTTACCTATGTTGTTTTCAAATCTTTTAATTAATGATTCGTTATCGAAAACAGCAGATAATCCGACTTTTGCAGACATTTTTTTTACCGTCTTTAAGTATGCTGCTGCTTCTGTAGATTTATTGTTGGTAACGCAGTAAGCTAAATCACAGGCATATACTCCAAAATTTAGAGACTGCTTGTATTGAGATGCATAATTATCTGCATTTTCTGTAGGGTTTGTAAGCCCATCTTCGTATGGCATATTCGCTTTTCTAAGTATAGACGCTATCTGAATCGGAGATGGAGGGACAAACTCATAATCATACTCTGTCGTATCAATTTCAATACTTGGGGAAACCTCTTGATTAGTATTAACGGTTTCTTCGTTTGTGTTATTTATTACATCTTCATTTCCATCACCGCACTGTGTCATTAATAGTGTTGTAAAGGATAATATTAGTGCTTTTTTGATGCCTTGTTTGTTCATCTTATGATATTGAAAGAGGTAAATTTAAAAAATTAATGTTATTATTCAGATACGTAATCATCATTGAATACTTCAATGTCTTTAGAAACTTTAATTAACTCTGTAAATTTCCCTCTAAATCGAGTTGCTTTTACTAAGTGATTGTCAATCCAGTGATAGTTTCCACCTCTTGGCTTGTTCATTAAAAGACTATGGTATTTGAAGTTATGCATTTTTAACCATCGCTCTGTATATTCTCTATGGTCCTCAGTCCGGGATGTGAAAAACGTAATGATGTGACCTTCTTCATGCCAGTCATTTAAAACTCGCAATGCATCTGGATAAGGTTCACATGTTAGCATTCTTTCAGGCTCTTCGTTAGGAACGTCATCCGTTACTGTACCATCAATATCAATTAGATAATTTTTGATGTTTTTTGGTAGGACAGGGCTTAGCGCATTTCCTTCAGCATCAGTGATTTTCTCTAAGTCTTTTTGATCATTCATAATTAATAGTAAATTAATCTCCTCACTTTGGTTATAAATTTTGCAATTCTAATAACTTGTTTTGTGTATCCAAATTCATTGTCATACCAACAATAGAGTACGCAGTTTTTCCCATTTTCTGATGTTAATGTAGCAGTACTGTCAAAAACGGAAGCACACACATTACCTATTATATCATTAGAAACTAATTCTTTATTGATTTCATACTTTATTTGGTTAACCAAATCTCCATTGATGGCGGCATTTCTAACCAACTCATTTATATCTTCTTTGCTGGCCTCATTTTTAAGGGTCAATTTGATAATGGCTAAAGATCCATTAGGGGTGGGGACTCTTACTGCATTAGAGGTGAGTTTACCGGCTAGTGATGGTATTACCTTGGTTACCGCTTTTCCTGCACCTGTGTTTGTAATAACCATATTAATAGCCGCAGATCGACCTCTCCTAGGTTTTTTATGAAAGTTATCTAAGAGATTCTGATCATTTGTGTAGGCGTGTATTGTCTCGATATGTCCACTTTCTACACCAAACTTATCTTCAATTACTTTAAGAACGGGAGATATGGCATTTGTAGTACACGAGGCTGCACTAAAAATATTTTCATCTTCCACATCCAATTTTTGATGGTTTATACCATAGACAATATTAGGCACTTCATTTCCCGGTGCGGTTAATAAGACCTTAGACGTTCCTTTAGAAATTAGATGTCTTGATAATGCTTCTCTGTCACGATAAACTCCAGTGTTGTCTATTACAAGTGCATTATTTATGCCATAGCTAGTATAATCGATATCTTCAGGGTTTGTGGCTTGGATAAGTTGTACTCTTTGTCCGTTAATGATTAATGCCTTACTTTCATAATCCTCAATAATAGAGCCATTAAAACTTCCATGAACAGAGTCATTTCTCAATAAAGCTGCTCTTTTTTCAATTTGAAATTCGTCTACTTTTCTAAGAACAATGGCTCTTAAACGAAGTTGTTGACCTTTTCCAGCTTGTTTGATTAACTCTCTTGCTGCAATTCTTCCGATTCTGCCAAATCCATAAAGGACCACATCTTGAGGTGCAAATTGGTGTTTGTCTTGTCCTAATAAGTTAATTAACTGAACATTTAAAAAGTTCGAAATGGAGGGATTCTCATTTTTTTGAGCTTTATATTCATGAGTTAGTTTCCCAATATCAATTTTACTTGGAGCAAGATCCAAATCCTTTAATTCATTAACTAGTTCATTGACCTCTTCAATTTTGATCGGTTTTTGCACAACTTTTTCAGCGTAATTAAATAAGTGAATTAATTCGCTAATACTGATATCAACCAGATGGTTTCTAAATAGTACTAGCTCGATTCCTTTATTGAACATTAATTCACCTATAGAATTTATTAATTGAACTGCGGTACGCTCTTGCTTTACATACTCGTTTAAACTGGTCTCATAACCAACATTGACTGTCTCCATAAAATTTGAATTATCCTAAGTAGGCTTTTAGTAATTTACTTCTTGAATTATGTCTTAGTCTTCGAATAGCTTTTTCTTTTATCTGTCTTACTCTTTCTCTCGTCAAATCAAATTTAGCACCAATCTCTTCTAGAGTAAGTCCATGTTGCATGCCTATTCCAAAGAAAAGCATAACTACGTCTTTTTCACGATCAGTGAGTGTAGACAATGATCTTTCTATTTCTCTCTGTAAAGATTCTCTCATCAATTCAATATCTGCCTTAGGACTATCATTGTTTACCATTACGTCTAATAAGGAATTGTCTTCTCCTTCAGCGAATGGAGCATCAACGGAAACATGTCTACCACTTACTTTCATAGTGTCCTTTACTTTGTCTTCTGGCAAGTCGAGAGCAGTAGCTAATTCTCCACTACTTGGAGGTCTTTCAAATTCTTGCTCTAGCTTTGAGAATGCTTTATTAATTTTATTTAATGAGCCTACTTGATTAAGAGGTAATCTCACTATCCTAGATTGTTCTGCTAGTGCTTGCAAGATGGATTGTCTAATCCACCAAACAGCATAAGATATAAATTTAAATCCCCTAGTTTCATCGAATCGTTGAGCAGCTTTGATTAATCCTAGGTTTCCTTCGTTAATTAAATCAGGAAGTGTTAAACCTTGGTTTTGATACTGCTTTGCCACGGACACAACAAATCGTAAATTTGCTTTTGTTAGTTTTTCAAGAGCAACTTGATCGCCTTGCTTTATTCGTTGTGCTAATTCTACTTCTTGTTCTGCTGTGATGAGTTCTTCTCTACCAATTTCCTGCAGATACTTATCTAGTGATTGACTTTCTCTGTTGGTAATGGATTTGGTGATTTTTAATTGACGCATTTAAATATAACTTCGAATTTTTATGAAGCGGCAAATGTATAATAATCACCTACTCATGTCAAGTAATATTTCACTTATATTTTTGGTTGTTGAAAACCTTTTAGCATACCTCTTTAATTTTATTTGTTAGGGAGTAAATCAAATAAAATATCATTATATCTCTTTGCTACTTTATTACAGCTCAATATCAAAATAATTCACCTGAGCTCCGGCAAAAATTCCAAAGCCATTTTCTATGTTGCTATACACCTGTACAGGTTGTGCAAAAGGGTTGCCACTTGCTTGATTATACAATTCCAAACTTTTTCGGTAATAGTAATAATCTTGCGAAATATTGTGCAAATAAAATCGTAGCCCAATATTTCTGTAACTCCAAATATATCCTGCTTCATTCCAAAAATAATCCTCGTTAGGTAATGAAATTTCTAAGGATTTTGTTTGTCCGTTAAATAATATATCGTTAAATAATCCTTGATCTTGCCATGGTGAACCTCCGTTTTGAAACACTTCGTCATTTAACAGCATAAAAGCTTTATTGGTATCTATTTCGGCATAAAGAGTATCTCCATTTTCAATCTCAAGACCTTCACCAACCATGTAAGTTTCTACAAGGTAATAGTTTGTTATATTTCCTGGATCTTCAAAATTTATAATTAAATCCAAGTATTTTTCCCCGTTTGAATAGGAAGTTGCTGTATCAATACTGATTATATTTATAAGTGAGGGTATTACATTTTGAGAACGAACTGAATTAAGTGTGGGGTGATCAACAAATAAATAATAATTTAAATTTTCTTGTGGACTTGTACTTCCAATGTAAAATCCATTAGTATCGTGAATTAATTCTTCAATTAGATTTTCGTTTCCATCCAAAATAAATGCAGATGCATTTGTTATGTTTTTGAAGGAAGCACTGTCAATCACACTTCTACTGGAACTTATGTGAATTCTCCAATTCGTATCAGATTGAAAAATACCATTTATTGCCAACTTAGGTGAAGTTTCATTTTCATCAAACGGGATGACTTTTTCGCATGAAATAACCCCGATTAGTAAAAGTATGTATGTGAATTTCCTCATCATTAAAATTTGAATGAATATGTAAAAGAAGGGATTAAAGGGAACAAACTATATTGAGATAATTGAGGACTTCCATTTATATCTCTTGTGAATTCCAAGAAAAAAGGGTTTTGCCTATTGTATGCATTATAGATTCCAAAACTCCATGTTCGTTCCCCCCATTTTTTTTCTTTTTTTAAATTAACAGAGACATCAAGGCGATGATAAGCGGGCATTCTGTAATTATTTCTATTTTCAATGTGATCTACGCTGTAGCTATCGAAAGGCAGATTAAAAGAATTTGTATTTTCCACCATTGAACTGTTAAATGAGGAATATGATTCCAAACCAAGCGTCACAGCATTTCCTGTGCCATAAACCCAAACAATTCCGAAATTCACATTTTCATTAAATTCGTGTGTTAGTGCGATGCCAATATCATGCCTTCTGTCATATCTATATGGATAAGTTTGTCCAAAGTTTATCGAATCAAATTGTCTATTTGTCCAGGATAAGGTATAGCCAATCCATCCGGTAGTCTTACCCATCTTTTTTTCAATTAACATTTCACCACCATAAGACCATCCTCTTCCAATGTGTACTTTGTCTTGCCAGTCAGTCTCAGAATCAAAAAAGGAAGCACCATCTTTATATTCAATGAGGTTTTCCATGGTTTTATAATATCCCTCTAAAGAGAATTCAATTTTATTGGAGATAGTGCGAGCATATCCAATGGCTATTTGATCTGAAAACTGGGGTTTAATTTGTTGGGTAGCAGGTACCCAAAGATCGGTTGGTAGCCCTATTCCAGAATTGGTTAAGAGATGTAGAAACTGGGCCATCTTTGCATAACCTATTTTTAATGATGAGTTTTCATCAACTAGATACCTCAAGCTCAATCTAGGTTGAAGGGACCAATAGTTCTTATCCCCAACGAAGAAGCTGCTAAAATGAAGTCCTCCGTTTCCTTTTAATTTGCTATTTATTCTCCAATCATCTTCGGCATAGGCTGAAATTTCATGGGCATAATGCAATTGAGAACCAAATGTAGTGTCCAAAGCGTTCTGTCCAGTTTGAAGAAATTGAAATTGATTAACACCCGGAGTAAAGGTGTGATATATATCACCAACGCCAAATTTTACCAAATGGTCAGGGTTTGGCATCCAATCCACATCAATTTTTCCGCTCCAATCTTCGATATTAGAAATGTAAGCATATGAAAAATTAGAGTTTCTTGTTGTAGATGGTGTTGTTTCTGTTTGATTAAACCCAAAGGCCACTAGAAAATCATATTTACTATATCTAAGTGTGGTGTTAATGAACATTTTGTTTGATGGCATATAGTTCCAT
>CAZJVX010000106.1:0-5755 GCA_964549345.1 uncultured Flavobacteriales bacterium
ATTTCTTTTATGACTTTGAACAAATTTTTCATTCAGCTTTTGATTTCTTTTTTTCGATTAATTCAGCTTTTCCACCTAGCTCTTCAATAGTTGATTTTGCTTTCGCGGAAAATCCATGTGCTGAAATAGAAATTTTAGATTTTAATTCACCTCGACCTAAAATTTTAATTAAGTCTTTTTTGTTCGCTAAACCGTTCTCAACCAAATATTCTGGTGTTATTGATTTGGGTTTACTTTTATCTATTAATGCTTGAATAGTATCAAGGTTTATACCTTTATATTCAACTCTATTAATATTCTTGAATCCAAATTTAGGAACTCGTCTTTGAAGAGGCATTTGACCACCTTCAAAACCTATTTTAGTCTTATAACCAGATCTTGATTTAGCACCCTTGTGACCTCTTGTAGAGGTTCCTCCGTGTCCAGAACCCTGACCCCTACCTACTCTTTTCTTTGATTTAGTAGATCCTTCTGCAGGTTTTAGTGAATGTAATTTCATCTGTTCTAAATTTCTTATTTTTCTATTCTTACTAAGTGTTCAACACGTTTAACCATACCTAAGATTTGTGGAGTAGCATCATGTTCAACTGTTCTATTTATTTTTCCTAAGCCCAAAGCCTTAAGTGTTAATTTTTGTCTACCAGTTCTATTGATAGCGCTTTTAACTTGAGTTACTTTAATCTTTCCCATAACTTAAAATTAACCGTTATATACTTTTTCTAAGCTAACACCTCTCTGTTGGGCAATACTGTTTGCATCTCTAAGCATAGACAAAGCCTTAAAAGTAGCTTTGACTACGTTGTGAGGATTTGATGACCCTTGTGATTTCGCTAATACGTTTTTAATTCCTGCACTTTCCAAAACAGCACGCATGGCGCCACCTGCAATTACACCTGTACCTGCAGACGCAGGTTTAATAAAGACTTGTGCTCCAGAGTATTTTGTTTTAATGGAGTGTGGCAAGGTCTCATTTACAACTGAAACCTTAATTAAATTTTTCTTAGCATCTTCAACTGCTTTTTGGATAGCTTCTGTAACTTCATTAGCTTTTCCTAGTCCGTGGCCAACGATGTTTTTCTCATCTCCAACTACTACAATAGCAGAAAAACTAAAATGTCTTCCACCTTTGGTAACTTTTGTTACCCTATTAATAGCAACGAGTCTATCTTTTAACTCAATATCAGTTGCTCTTATTGTTTTGTTTAAATCTGACATTTTTATCTATTAAAATTTTAATCCATTTTCCCTAGCCGCATCAGCTAACGCTTTTACCCTTCCGTGAAATAAATAACCATTACGATCAAATACTACTTCTTTTATTCCGGCTTTAGTTGCGGATTCAGCAATCATTTTACCTACTTCTTTAGCCTGGTCTACTTTATTAACTTTCTGACTATTTTCTTCATGTAATGAAGAGGCAGACGCTAATGTATTACCAGATAAATCATCGATGATTTGAGCATAGATTTGTTTATTACTTCTAAAAACAGATAATCTAGGCTTAGTGGCAGTTCCTGAGATATTTTTTCTAATTCTCTTTTTAATTCTTGCTCTTCTATTTGCTTTAACGGTGCTCATTTTGAATTCTTTTTATTATTTGGCGGCAGTTTTACCTGCTTTTCTTCTAATAACTTCTCCTTTAAATAGAATACCTTTTCCTTTATATGGTTCTGGTTTTCTAAATGATCTAATTTTTGCTGCAACTTGACCTATTAGTTGCTTGTCAAAAGATTCTAATTTGATCATTGGGTTCTTACCCTTTTCAGTTGTAGCAGTTACCTTTACTTGTTCGGGCAGTTCAAATATTATTGGATGTGAGAATCCTAGGGCAAGCTCTAATTTTTGGCCTTGAGCTTTTGCTCTATATCCAACACCAATCAATTCTTGTTCAATAACATATCCCTCAGAAACACCTACAACCATATTGTTTATTAGTGCTCGGTATAATCCATGTTTAGATCTCAAATCCTTCTCATCGTTAGGCCTAGATAACTTAATTTGACCTTCTTCAATGTTGACTTTAATTTGAGGATCAATTGACTCTGAAAGTTCTCCTAGTTTCCCTTTAACGTTAACCACGTTTTCTGCGGATAAGTTTATTTCAACTCCTTCTGGTATTGATATGGGTGCGTTTCCTATTCTTGACATTTCTTATAAATTAATCTACGAAGCAAATTACTTCTCCGCCTACGTTTTGTTTTCTAGCTTCCTTATCTGTAATTAAACCTTTTGATGTAGAAACAATTGCTATTCCAAGTCCATTTAAAACTCTTGGCATATCTTCCACACCAGCATATTTTCTTAGTCCTGGTTTACTAACTCTTGTTAAATTATTTATCGCTGGTTGTTTTGTTTTACCATTATACTTAAGGGCGATTTTAATAATTCCTTGTTTATTATCCTCAACTAACTTGTAGTTTAGGATGTAACCTTTCTCCATAAGAATTTGAGTCATTTCCTTTTTCATATTAGAAGCAGGGACTTCAACTACCTTGTGACCTGCACTGATAGCGTTTCTTAATCTTGTTAAATAATCTGATATTGGATCTGTAGTCATTCTTACTAATTTTTTTTTACCAACTTGCTTTAGTTATACCTGGAATCTTTCCTGCTACCGCCATTTCTCTGAAAGTAACCCTAGAAATACCAAATTGTCTCATGTATCCTCTTGGTCTTCCTGTAATTTGGCATCGGTTATGCTTTCTAATTCCCATAGAATTTTTAGGTAGCTTCTGTAATTTGTACATAGCTTCCCAATCTCCCTCACTTTGAGCTTTTCTTAATGAGGCTCTTCTTTCTTCATACAAAGCAGCAAGTTTTGCTCTCTTGCGCTCTTTAGCTTTCATTGATTCTTTTGCCATAACTTTATTTTTTTGTGAATGGGAAACCGAACTCTTCTAACAAGGCTTTGCCTTCCTCTGTTGTGTTAGCAGAAGTAACAATGGTGATATCCATTCCTAATATTTTTTTTACTTTATCAATATCTAACTCAGGGAAAATGATACTTTCCGTAATACCTATAGTAAAGTTTCCTCTCCCATCACCTTTAGATTTAACACCTCTGAAGTCTCTTGTTCTTGGAAGAGCAACAGAAATAAGTCTATCTAAAAATTCATACATTTTTTCTCTTCTTAATGTAACCTTAGTACCAATTGGCATTCCTTTTCTAAGTTTAAAGTTAGAAACGTCTTTTTTGGAGTTTACTATCAAAGCTTTTTGACCAGCTATAGAAGATAGGTCTACTGCTGCATTTTCGATTAACTTTCTATCTGAAACAGCTTCACCAACTCCTTGGCTAATAACTATTTTTTCAACTTTTGGCACTTCCATCAAGCTCTTGTAGTTGAACTTATCTCTCAAGGCAGGTACAATTTCGTTTGTGTACTTATCCTTTAATCTTGGTGTATAACTCATGAGTCTATTTCCTCCCCAGTTTTTTTAGCAAATCTTACTAACTTGTTATTCTCGTTCATTCTTCTTCCCACTTTAGAAGCTTCACCATTGTGGATTAGCATCACGTTGGAAATATGAATACTTCTATCTTTTTCAATAATACCACCATCCGGATTTGCTTTATCAGTTTGTGGCTTAACGTGTTTTTTGTTTATTACTGAAAGACCCTCTACATAGACTCTCTCCTTTTTGTAATCAACGTCTAAGATAACTCCTTGTTGACCGCTAGCTGCTCCAGCAATCACTTTAACTGTATCCCCTTTTTTTATTTTTAGTTTCGTCTGCATCTATTTAAGATTTAAAGTACTTCTGGTGCTAGAGAGACAATTTTCATAAATTGCTTTTCTCTCAATTCACGAGCGACAGGACCAAAAATCCTAGTTCCTCTCATTTCACCGGTATTATTTAACAATACAACTGCATTATTATCGAACCTTATGTAAGAACCATCATTTCTTCTAACTTCTTTTTTAGTTCTCACTACAACTGCTCTAGAAACTTGCCCTTTTTTGACATTTCCAGCAGGGGTTGCTTCCTTTACTGTCACAACAACTTGATCGCCAATAGAAGCATACCTTCTTTTGGTTCCACCTAGGACTCTAATTACTAAGACCTCTTTGGCTCCACTGTTGTCAGCAACTGTTAATCTACTTTCCTGTTGTACCATTTTAAATTATTTAGCTTTTTCAAGTATTTCTACTAATCTCCAGTTTTTTCGCTTGCTCAAAGGTCTCGTCTCCATGATCTTAACCGTATCACCTTCAGCACATTCATTTTTTTCATCATGGGCAACAAAAGAAGACGATTTCTTAACAAACTTTCCATACTTTGGGTGCTTCACTCTTCTTTCAACCTCAACAGTGATAGACTTGTTCATCTTTGAACTCGTCACAATACCCACTCTTTCTTTTCTTAAATTTCTCATAATGCTCATTAATTAGTATTGTCTTGCAATTCCCTTTTTTTTATCTCAGTAAGAATTCTGGCTACGTTTCTTCTGACTGTTCTAATTTCTACTGGATTTTCAATTTCAGCTGTTCTATGGCTCATTCTCATTTTATTCAAATCAACCTGAGTATTATTCAGCATCTCTCTAAGTTCTTCTAGAGTTAACCCATTTAGTTTTATGTTGAATTCCTTTTTTTTCACTTTATAAATCTTAATCAGTTTGTGAAGTCATTTCTGACAATAAATTTTGTTTTTAGAGGAAGCTTTTGTGCTGCCAACCTAAGTGCTTCCTTAGCGACATCATAAGGGACTCCCTCCGCTTCAAACAATACTCTTCCTGGTCTAATAACAGCAACCCAATGGTCTAATGCACCCTTACCTTTTCCCATTCTAACCTCTGCTGGTTTGGAGGTTATCGGCTTGTCAGGAAATACTCTAATCCAAACTTTCCCTTCTCTTTTCATATATCTCGTAACAGCGATCCTTGCAGCTTCAATCTGTCTCGATGTCAAGAACCCTTCATCCATAGATTTAATTCCAAAGGAACCAAAAGCAATTTGACTACCTCTTTGGGCATTCCCTTTGATTTTTCCCTTTTGCTGCTTTCTGTATTTAGTCTTCTTTGGTTGTAACATAGCTTCTATTCTTTATTATCTTTTTCTTGAATCAGCTTTAGGTTTTCTGTTTCCAGATCCAATATTTGGAGATAAATCTCTCTTACCGTATACTTCACCATTACATATCCAAACTTTGATACCAATTAATCCATAAGTTGTCAATGCTTCCGAAAGAGCATAATCTACGTCAGCTCTAAATGTGTGGAGAGGAATTCTTCCATCTTTGTACATTTCGCTTCTTGCCATTTCAGCACCATTTAATCTTCCGGAAATTTTAACTTTAATTCCTTCTGCACCCATCCTCATCGTAGATGCAATAGCCATTTTGATAGCTCTTCTAAAAGATATCCTAGCTTCAATTTGTCTTGCAATACTGTCAGCCACTAATTTAGCATCAAGTTCTGGTCGCTTGATTTCAAAAATGTTAATCTGAACTTCTTTAGATGTTAATTTTTTTAATTCTTCTTTTAACTTATCTACTTCAGATCCAGCCTTTCCTATAATTACGCCTGGACGAGCAGTATTGATAGTGATTGTAATTAACTTCAGTGTTCTTTCGATGACAATCTTAGAGATACTTGCTTTCTGCAATCTTACATTAAGGTACTTTCGGATTTTGTTATCCTCAACCAATTTTGCAGAGTAATCTCTACCTCCGTACCAGTTTGAGTCCCATCCTCTAATGAATCCTAATCTATTTCCTATCGGGTTAGTTTTTTGTCCCATTTCTTTTATTT
>CAZJVX010000107.1:0-5740 GCA_964549345.1 uncultured Flavobacteriales bacterium
GTGGTTCTGGCGGTTCTGGTGGTTCTGGCGGTTCTGGTGGTTCTGGCGGTTCTGGCTCAGGATCAGGCTCTGGCTCAGGATCAGGCTCTGGCTCAGGATCGGGTTCTGGCTCAGGATCGGGTTCTGGCTCCGGATCGGGTTCTGGCTCAGGATCAGGCTCTGGTGGTGGTTTTCCTAGTGATACAGGAAAAGGTTTATTTCAAAACCAATTTTTAGAGTTTATTAATGGAGACAAAAAGAACCCAAAAACTTTTTAAATTCTACGTAACAAGATTTTTTAATAGTAAGAAAAAATGAGATTCATAATTGGTTTATTTTTTTTAATTCCGATTGATTTCTTTTCTCAAAATAATGAACTTTTATTTCTTTCTGGGAATGTTAAGGAGATAGCAAGTAATTTGCCTATTCAAAATGTCGGAATTACATTATTGAAACAGCAGGATACAGTTGAAGTTACATTTACAGACTCTATTGGGAATTTTCTTTTTAATAATTTACAAAGTGGTAACTACAATATTGTCTTTTATCATCATGATTATTTGAAAAAAAACAAACTAATATTATTAGAAAAAACTAATCAAAATTTAAATGTTTACCTGAAACTATTTTCTTTTAATTTAAACACGGTAGAAATAATATCATCCGCCCAAAATAATCCAAGAATGGTCGGCTCTTCTACAAAATTAGATAAGAAAAAAATAAAACAAATAAGTCCTGTTGGAACTCAAGAAATTTTGACTTTTGTTCCGGGTGTAAATGGCTTTTCCGATGATGGTATAGGTCAATCAAGAATTAGTATCGGAATAAGGGGAATAAACCCAAGAAGAACAAGCAGAACTTTGGTACTCGAAGATGGTATTCCCATTCAACCTGCATTATATGTTTACTCAAATATGTATTATAATCCACCTGTTGAAAGAATCGAAGAAATTGAAATAGTCAAAGGAGGTTCATCCATTGAATTTGGGCCTCAAACCATGGGTGGTGTCATTAATTACAAAACAAAATTGCCAAGTGATTCACTTTCTGGAAAATTATCTTTAACTGGCGGTTCAAATGCATACATAAGTTCATTAATTGAATTAGGCGGGTTTGGAAACAAAATAATTAAACCAGAATTTCAACTTATTTATAAGAAGGGTGATGGTTTCAGACAAAATAATGACTTTACACAATATAATGGAACATTAAAACTTTTAATAAGGCCCAATAAAAAAAGAAGAATATATATTAATCTTAATGCTAATAACGAAGTTTCTAACGCAACTTACACAGGTTTAACTGAGCACTCGTTTGGTTCTGATATCAAATTTAATCCGAAAAAGAATGATATGTTTTACGTGAATAGATATTCAGCAAGCGTGATTCAGCAAAAAACATTATCAAAGAACTGGGAAGAAAACACCAAATTATATTTTAATTATTTTTCTCGGGATTGGTGGAGAGAGTATGATATGTTTGTTAGCGAACAAGATTATTTAAATGGAAATCTAACAGAAATAGAGGTTCAAAACTCTGCATATGTGGATGATTTAATTAGGGTTGGGAATGGGTCATCTAACTTCGGAATTTTGAGAGATTTTTCAGTTGCTGGAATTGATCAGCAGTATCTTTACAAACATGAAATAAATGACACCATCTCTGGTTCGCTTAAAATTGGTGCAAGGTTTCATTTCGAAAGATTTAAAGATCATGCAGTAAATGGAGACAGTCCTACTGCAAGAAATGGTGTTCATTACAGAGCTAATAATTATGAGACCTATGCGTATTCTTTTTTTATTAAGGAAGAATTGAATATTGGTGATTTTCTATTAGTTCCAGGGATTAGAGCCGAATTATTTGAGCAAGAGATGGTCAATCTAATTCGCAATAACAGATATGATGATGCTATTATTTTTGAAATTCTCCCCGGATTTGGATTCAATTATAAATTAAATAAAGTTGATTTTTTTGGTGGAGTTCATAAAGGAATGACACCACCTTCTAATGGAACTTTATTGACTTTAAATTTTGGCAACACCTCAGGTACTGATTTCGATGGGATCAATTTAAAATCAGAATCAAGTATTAATAGTGAATTTGGTATAAGAACAAATCAAAAAGGTTTTTCCATGGAAGCTACTGTTTTTAACATCAATATAAGAGACATGATAGCAGCTGCCCGTGGAACACAGTTCACTAACTTAGATCAAGTAACTTCAAGGGGGATTGAGATTTTTTCCAATTTAGCTACTTCTGAGTTCTTAGGATGGCTACCTGATTTTTTTGTAAGCTACACTTATCTTCAAACAGAAATTCATAATGGAGTTTTAAGATTTTCAGTAGATGGAAGTGAATCACCAGATGTTAGCGGCAATGAACTTCCTTATGCTCCAAGACATAATTTGATAATTGGTTCAGTAATAAATGTGAAATCTAAGTTTTCTTTCATGATAAACCACAAGTATGTTTCCAAATCTTACAGCGATTACGAAAATATAGATTACATACACAACAGGGGAGATACTGGGCCGATCCCTGCATTTTGGACAGTAAATACTACATTGTCTTATAACTATTCAGATAAGCTAAGCTTTTCATTAAGCGGAAAAAATTTGTTAGATAAAAAATATATTGGCTCAAGAATTCATTCCAATCCAAGACTGAGAAATGCATCTTCAAGCTCTGGAATATTACCAGGACTTGGGAGACAAATTTTTGGTAATCTTACATTTAAATTTTGAATGAAGCTAAGGTATTTTTTGCTTTTATTGATTTGTATTGGTTCAAGAGCACTTACTTCGATTTATTACATTGAAGACATTGATAGTTTGAGATTTGCCTTAGCGAATGAAAGTTTTGATCTTGTTAATAATCAGCCACATTTTCCAGGTTATCCGATTTTTTGTTTTTTATCAATAATTCTTTATGAAATTTTTGGTAGCTCTGCTTTGAGTTTTTCGATAATTGGAGGGATATCTATTTTCATTATTTATTATTATTTAGAAAAAATTTTATGTCTTTACAATGGGCATAAATATAATTGGGTTGTTTTTTTAGTTGTATTTACTCATCCATTTCTTTGGGTAATGAGTAATAGGTATATGCCTGATATTTTTGGTCTTTCTATTTTATTAACTGCGGTTTATTATCTTATCGTCTCCATAAATAAAAATAATACTTTATACGCAGCTATTTTATTTTTTCTTATTGGACTAGAATCGGGTATTAGGCTTTCTTACACTCCATTTTTCTTACCAGCCATATTTGTTTTGGTGAAATACAAAAAGAAAATATTAACCCTTTTCATTGGCTTTATTTCTTCTATTTCAATATGGTTATTACCGCTAATATTGATAAGTGGATTGGCTATTTTAGTTGATATTGGTATGAGAAATACTTCTGGACATTTTTTAGAGTGGGGGGGGACAATTGCTTCTAGTACAGACTCTTATTTTACTAGACTTTTGGGCATGTTGAGATCTATTGTTTCTGAAGTTTTTTCCAGCTGGTGGCCTGCAAGACATGGAATTACTTTATTGATGTCCGTTCTAAGTATTATTGTACTTATTTACTTATCAGTGTACAAGAAATTAACTCCATTCAAAAAGCCACAAAACATCATATTGGTTTTTTGTGTACTAACTTATTTAGTTTGGGTCTTTTTTTTCCAAAATGTCGTTTACAAGCCAAGACATCTTTTACCTCTGACCCCTTTTTGGTTGCTACTTATTTGTTATTTTCAGATGGATTTACGTAAAAAAAGTAAATTTTTTTCTAGCCTGTTTATAACTGTTTTCTTAGCATGCCAGACATTTGTGTGTTTAAACCTTGTTATGTCACATTTAGAACCATCGGCTATTTCACAATCTAAAGATTGGATTAAAAAAAACTCCTCTAAAGATTTAATAATATGTGCAGATGGATTATATAATTTTTACTGCAAAAAGCATGCAGATCTAAATCAATTAATATATGTAAGCTCAAAATCAGAAAATGAAATACGTTGGCAATTTTATAATGGAAAAAAAATATGTAGCTATAAAAACCTTGATGAGATAATTAAAGAAAGTCCAACAGAAACCATTCAATTTTATCATAATCCAAGCGTAAATCGACTTTGGAGTCACTTAACATTAAGAATTTATGAAAAGCCAAAAAAGTGAATACGAATTACTAATTCTTGGTGGTGGTCCAGCTGGATTATCTGTATCCTTTTATGCTAAAAAAAATAATATTCCATTCCATCTGATTGAAGCTTCTAATCACCTAGGGGGGAATTGTTTTACTTTCAATGATAGTGGTTACTGTTACGATTCTGGTGCTCATAGATTACATGATAAAGATTCTAATACAACAAACGATATAAAAGAACTTTTAAAATCCGAACTGAAATTAATAAATGTTCCAAGTCAAATATATAGGGACGGTCATTTTATCGATTTTCCATTATCACCATTTAATTTATTTAAGTTTTTGGGGATGCTGAATTCATTAAAATCTATTTTTCAAATTATATTTTACGTAAATAATAAACAATCGAAAGAAAACTTTAAAAGCTTGGCTTACAGAAGATATGGTAAAATAATATCAGATCTTTTTTTAATCAGGTACTCTGAAAAACTGTGGGGCAAACCAGCTCATGAACTTTCGATAAAGGTTTCTGGGAAAAGACTTAAGGGATTAAACTTAAAATCATTTATTTACGAAACCTTTAGGATGAAGACTAAAAATGTAAAACATTTAGATGGGGCTTTTTACTATCCTGAATTTGGAATAGGGTCAATTTTTAAGAAAATAGGTGAGTACTGTGGAAAAGAAAATTTAAAGCTCAACTCAAAAGTTACTAAAATATCCCACAGAAATGGGCTTATTTTTTCGGTCAAATGTAATAATCAAAAAGAATATTATGCAGATAAAATAATCTCATCATTACCCTTAAATATTTTTTTAAAAATATTAGACCCTTCACCGCCTAAAGAAGTCATTTTAAAAGCTAACTCAATAAAATTTAGAAATTTAATTTTAGTCATTTTTTATTTGGATAAAGAACTGGTTAATGGAAATGGTTCAATGTATTTTCCATCAGATGAATTTATCTTTACAAGAGTATATGAGCCCAAAAACAGAAGCAAAAAGATGTCTCCTAGGGGAAAAACATCATTAGTTGTTGAAATCCCATGTTTTGAAACTGATGATGTTTGGGAAGAAAATATTGAAAAATTGATTCAAAAAGTTAAGGAAAATTTGATTGGCTGCGGCTTCTTCAAAGAACACGAGTTGATTGGTAATAACATAAGAAAGTTAGAAAATGCATACCCTGTTTTAGAAAAAGATTTTGAAAAAAAAATTCAACCAATTTTTGACTATTTATCAGGTTTTGAAAATTTAATTTTAACTGGAAGAAACGGATTATTTGAATACACACATATTCATGACCACATGAAAAATGGAAGAATGATAGTTCAAGATTTAAATAAAAACCTTGTCAAAATGTAAATTTTAAATAATAAATGTAAAATAGTTGTTTTGATTTTTAGTTATTCCTGCACTCACATTCAATACATTCTTCTAACGTATTAAAAGGAACAGTTCCTTGACATCCCCCATATATAAATTCTTTACACTTATCTTCACTACTGTCATAATAATATTTTGTGAAAGCAGCTTCGCATGGTCCGCTGTCAGGTTCTAATTCACAATTGGGTAAGCTGGAATTACAGACTTTGTTACAAGAATAAAATATTAATAGTGAAAATAT
>CAZJVX010000108.1:0-5721 GCA_964549345.1 uncultured Flavobacteriales bacterium
AAATGATGTCAGATTCACTTGATAGTGTAACTTCTGAAATGATGGATGAAGTTGATGAAGCAACTGAAGATCATTCTGATCACGAAGGACATGATCACGAATAAATAATCTTATTTATTTTTAAAAAAAGCCCTCCTATGAGGGTTTTTTTATGCCCAAACTTTTGTGCCCTCAGAACAATTTTTACAAATATCAACACCATCTCTGTTTGTTAAAATCATAGATCTGAAATGAGTATAGTCTTTACTTTTCCATATTTCTCTTAAACTTTCTGATTTTAACTTACCTAGTTGATATTTTGCATCCTTGTCAAAACAACACGGTACTATTTCACCATTTACTGTAACTACACAACTACTCCACATTCTCCAACACTGGTTACTCAACTTATTTTTAAGTTCATACCGTCCATTTTTGTTCTTCCTATATCTAGAATATTGTTCATTTATAGGCATAAGTGGATTTCCATTTTGGTAATCATAAAATTGAGCTGTTTTAATTCTAAATTCATCTAATCCGAGTTCATCACATAAATCTTTCATATCTTTAATTAAATGTTCATTGGTTTTTACAATTAGAAATTGCAGTATAATGTGTGGGTATTTACTTTTTAATTTATTTTTCCAATGCACTAGATTTTTAGCTCCTTTTTTAACCCTTTCAAAGTCACCTTTTTTGCGGTATTCAACATAGCTTTCTTGAGAATTTCCGTCAATTGAAATAATTAGATTTTGTAATCCCGAATTAATGGTTTTTTTACAGTTTTTATCTGTTAGAAAATGACCATTTGTGGATGTAGAACAAAATATATTTTTCGAAGTAGAATGAGAAATCATTTCAAATAGATTTGGATTTATGTAAGGTTCTCCTTGGAAATAATAATTTATATACATTAAATTTTTATAAGATTCGTTAATTATCTTTTCATGAAGTTCTAGTGTTAGATTTCCAGTTTTCCTCGTAAATTGTTTGAGTCCACTAGGACATTCAGGACATCCAAGATTACAGGCTGTAGTGGGCTCAATACTTAGGGCCATTGGAAATCCGAAATGAATGGGTTTTTTTAGTAAGACTGCTATTCGAAAGCTTAAATACAGTTTTAAAGCATTGACCAATCTAATTAAGGTAATGGAATTTAAAATATTTAGGGTATTTAAAAACTGAGGTTTGATAGAATTTAAAAATACTAAAATCATTTATGATTAGAACCAATAAACTATAGTATTAATTAATACATTAGCAAAAAAAAAATATGTGGAGAAAGATTTCTATTCTCATACTAAGAAATCGAATTCTGATATTGTGTATTCTCTTCTTGATTACTGCTTTTATGGGTTTTCAATCCACAAAAGTTCAGTTACAGTACCAGTTCAACAAACTTCTCCCAGAAAATGACCCTACCTTTCTTGCTTATGAAAAGTTCAAAGCCAATTTTGGTATTGATGGAATGATGGTGGTTATCGCTACAGATGAGCCCGAATTCTATACAGAAAGCAGATTCAATGCATGGCTAGAGTTAGCAGATAGTTTAAAAAATATAAAAGTTAATATTTCAGAGACCGAAACACCCCATTTTAAATGTGTTGTGGATTCAATCTTTTCTGAGGCTCACCTTTACAACATTCTTAAAGATAAGTCAAACTCTAAATTCGCCCTCAAAGAAATTATTAATCAACATCCTCTATCTCAATCACAGGTAGACAGCGTTAAAAAGATAATTAAAAACCTCGAGTTCTATAACAATATTGTATACAAGGATTCATCTGACTTGCACTTTATGATGTTATTTTTGAATAAAGATATTTTCAATTCAAATAACAGGGGTACTTTAATAGAAGATATTAGATCTAAGGCCCTTTCGTATTCAGATTATTTTTCACACCTTAAATTTTCTGGTTTACCGTTTATTAGGTCTGTCATGATGACTACTGTTCAGAAAGAATTGAAAGTTTTTATTTTGCTTGCTATGATAGTAACTGCTTTATTGTTGTTGCTGTTTTTTAGATCAATTAAAGTCGTTATTATTTCTATGATTGTAGTGGCTATTGGGGTAGTTTGGTCGCTTGGTGTTTTAAGCCTTTTCAATTATGAAATCACCGCTTTAACTGGGCTTATTCCTCCATTATTAATTGTAATAGGTATACCAAACTGTGTCTACCTTATCAATAAATTTCAACAGGAATTTAAAAGTCATGGTAAGAAAATTAAAGCTCTTGATAGAGTAATACAAAAAGTGGGAAATGCTACTTTTTTGACTAATGCAACAACTTCTATGGGTTTTGGTACGTTTATTTTTACCCATTCAGCAATCATGAAGGAATTTGGTGTGGTAGCATCCATCAATATTATTTGCATGTTCATTATTAGTATTTGTCTGGTGCCAATTATATTTAGTTATTTACCTGAACCAAAGGGTAAACATACTGAGCATTTAGATAGACAATGGATGTTTAAGGTATTAGACGCATTAGTTTACTTTGCTACTCAAAAAAGAAAGCAAGTTTATCTAGTAACTTTCGCCCTATTTATTGCTGGTATCTATGGTATGTCTTTAATGCATACAACTGGAAATATTGTTGATGATTTACCAAATGATGATTTGGTTGTGAAGGACTTAAAGTTTTTTGAAGAAGAATTAAATGGAGTCCTTCCATTTGAAATAATACTTACCTTCAATAGTGTAGTGTATGATAATTTTTCAAACATTGCTAAAATTCAACAGCTACAAGAGCAGTTGAAAAGTGAAAAATATTTATCAAAATCACTCTCCATTGTTGATGCAATGAAATTTATTTCACAGTCTTACGCAAATGGGAAAAAGTCAAAATATGATTTGGATTTTAGTAAATCAAAAGATCAAAAGTACTTTTCAAGGATAATTAATTCTATATACTTTAAGAATACGTTTTCTGACTCCGTAATTGACAATAGCAATGGTTTTGTAAAAACATTTTTAGATTCAAATCACAAGACCACTAGAATAACTATGCAAATTGCTGATATAGGGACTGCTGCCATGGATAGTTTGATTTCTAGAATAAATACCTACGTTGATAGTATAGTTAACCCCGAAGCGTCACAATTTAAAGTTGCAGAGTCCCAAAAAGAGATATTCGATTTTTATAATAGTCATAACAATATTAAATATATGGTTCAAAATCAACTTACATCGGATGAACAAGTTGGAATAGTAGAGTTCCCTACTGAATTGGCTGAGTTGAAACACGAATTTGGTTTAGATGCATTTGAAAGTGCCGTTAGAAAAGCAGTTGATGAGCTAAAAATTGATCTTCAAATAACAGGAACAGGAGTGATATATGCAAAGGGTACAACATATTTAGTAAATAATCTTTTTATTAGTTTAATGATAGCGATTGTTGTAGTAGCGCTGCTAATGTCTTTCCTTTTTAGATCCTTAAAAATGGTCTTGGTTTCCCTTCTCCCAAATTTGTTGCCGCTCATTTTTACTTCTGCACTAATGGGCTACTTTGGTATTCCAATAAAGCCTTCCACCATCCTTGTATTCAGTATTGCATTTGGGATTTCTATTGACGACACGATACACTTTTTAGCAAAATATAGACAGGAGTTAAAATATTATAATATAAGAAAGTCAGTTGAAACATCAATTAGAGAAACAGGTGTGAGTATGATATATACATCCATTATTCTGTTTTTTGGATTTTCTATTTTCACAGCATCTAATTTTGGTGGTACCCAAGCTTTAGGATTACTGGTTTCACTAACTTTATTTGTGGCTATGTTAACTAACTTGGTGTTATTACCTTCACTGTTGTTAAGCTTAGAAAAAAGAATTTTAACTCAAAATTTTAAAGAATCAGAAGATCTTTTTCAAGATGATCAAGATATAGAATGGAATAAATTGTAATCATGAAAGGAATAATTTTAGCAGGAGGATCAGGGACAAGGCTTCACCCATTGACGCTAGCAGTCAGTAAACAACTTATGCCAGTATACAATAAGCCAATGATTTATTATCCATTATCAACTTTAATGCATGCTGGTATTAGAGAAATCCTTTTCATAACTACTCCACATGATCAACCTCTGTTTCAACATTTACTTGGTGATGGATCTAAGTTGGGTTGTAGATTTGAATATCAAATACAGCCTGAGCCGAATGGACTCGCTCAAGCATTTTTAATTGGTAAAAACTTTATAGGTAAAGATAAAGTAGCTCTAATTTTAGGAGACAACATATTTTTTGGATCTGGAATGGGAAAAAAATTAGAATCTTCAGCCGATCCTGAAGGGGGCTTAATTTTTGCTTACAGGGTTAATGATCCTGAGCGTTATGGAGTTGTTGAATTTGATGAAAACGAAAATGTGTTATCCATTGAAGAAAAACCTAATAATCCAAAATCTAACTATGCAGTTCCCGGACTTTATTTTTATAACAACGAAGTCATAAAAATTGCAGAAAATTTAAAACCTAGTTCTAGAGGAGAATATGAAATTACAGATATTAATAAGGTTTATCTTGAGCAGGGGAACCTTAAAGTAAAAAATTTAGGTAGGGGAGTAGCTTGGCTAGATACTGGGACTTTCCGTTCATTGATGCAAGCCTCTCATTTTGTTCAAACAATAGAAGAAAGACAAGGTATGGGAGTAGGTTGTATTGAGGCAGTTGCATATTCAAATGGCTTTATAGATGATAATCAGTTAAGGGAATTAGCATTACCGCTTCTAAAGAGTGGGTATGGTAATTATCTCATGAGTTTAATCAACTAAATAAATGCTAGAGAAATACAAAAAAATCATTGATGAGGCATTACTTAAATACCTAGATTCACTGCCATGTTATGATATATATGATCCCATAAAATATATGGTAAATCTAGGTGGTAAACGATTTAGATCTTCTCTTACATTATTAGCAGCAGATTTATTCGGAGGTAATCCCATTTTAGCCATTAAAGAAGCAATGGCGATTGAGCTGTTTCATAATTTTACCTTAGTCCATGATGATATAATGGACCAAGCAACGTTAAGAAGAGGTCAACAAACAGTACATGAAAAATGGTCTACTAATGATGCTATTCTTTCAGGAGACCTACTGTATGCCCTTGTTAATCAGATTTTAATTGAATCTCAATCACCTAATCAGTTAATTCATTCTGTTTTTCACAAAACAGCTATTGAGGTTTGTGAAGGTCAATCGTTGGATATGATCTTTGAAGAAAAAAATGAGGTTAGTGAAGAGGAGTATCTTAAAATGATAAAATTGAAAACAGCTGTCTTAGTAGCTTGTGCCTTAAAAATGGGGGCCATGGTGGGAGGAGCAACTGAAACAGATGCTCAATTTTTGTACAATTTTGGTATCAATTTAGGAATTGCATTCCAAATACATGACGATATACTTGATGCTTACCCTGTTGGTGAAAAATTTGGAAAAAAAATAGGTGGTGATATATTAGAAAAAAAGAAGACACTCATGTTTATCTCCATGTTAAATCAATTATCAAAAAAAGAAAAAATTCACGTAAACTCTCTTTATGAATCCAATGACATTGAGGACAAAGAAATTGTGAAAGAGATAAAAGCACTTTATAATAAGTATGGAGTATTAGATTTAGCTATTAAAAGAAAGGATGATTTCCATACCACAGCTATTTCTAATGTAATGCAAACTAGTTTGAATGAGAGAAGTAAAGAAGCATTGGTATTGTTTGCAGAAAATTTGATGAATAGAAATTACTA
>CAZJVX010000109.1:0-5706 GCA_964549345.1 uncultured Flavobacteriales bacterium
GAAAAGTTTAGTTCAACAGGGTTGATTAGAGAACCCTCAAATGTTTTATCCAGAAATTTTCTTGCACCACTTCCAATAAAGTGTACGTTTTCAAATTGATTAAGTGAATCTAAAAATGATTGATCTATAATTTTAGCATTTAACGGAAAGACGATTTCTTTTTTTGGATTATACCCTGCAGTATACACTTCATCTCTTCTAGCATCAATCATTGGAAAGTAAATACTGTTAGATTCTTTATTTGGTATATCATAATTTTCCATCATAACGTGTATGGTGTCAACAGATATTAATGGCTTCTTTATGGCAAATGCAATCCCCTTAGCGGTAGAAACTCCAATCCGTAGTCCTGTGAATGAACCTGGTCCTGATGCTATACAAACACCATCTAAATTCTTAAAAGAAATATTATTTTTTTTAAGCAGGCTTTCAATCAGTATGTGCAATTGTTCTCCATGAACGTACTTATCACTTAGAATAATTTTTTCATCGATTAGTTCACCGTTAATCGAAATACTTGCCGAACAAGTTGTAGTGGAAGTTTCGATATTTAAAAGTGTAATCAAGTTAAATGCTGATTACTTTTTTTTTGCAACTTAAAATTTTGACCCAAGTACACTTTTCTAACTTGTTCATCTGCTGCTAGTTCTTCTGCAGAACCCGATTTCAATATGGCACCTTCAAATAACAGGTAAGCTCTATCTACAATGGATAGGGTTTCTTGTACGTTGTGATCAGTAATTAAAATGCCTATTTTTTTCTCTCTTAGTTTAAGTACTATACGTTGAATATCTTCAACTGCAATTGGATCTACACCTGCAAAAGGTTCATCTAAAAGGATAAAATCAGGCTCATTTGCTAAACAGCGAGCAATTTCTGTTCTTCTTTTTTCACCACCTGACAATTTAATTCCCATGGTTTTTCTTACATGTCTAAGACCAAATTCTTCAATCAAAGATTCAAGCTTTATTTTTTGTTCTTTTTTAGAAAGTGAAGACATTTCTAAAATGGCTTTTATGTTGTCCTCAACAGACAGCTTTCTAAATACAGAAACCTCTTGGGGAAGATATCCTATACCCATTTTAGAACGTTTATACATGGGTACTTTAGTAATGTTATTTTGATGTAGAAACACATTTCCAGTATCAGGTTTAATTAATCCTACAATCATGTAGAAAGAAGTGGTTTTACCTGCTCCATTTGGGCCTAACAGGCCAACTATTTCTCCTTTTTTAAGAGTTAAGGAAACATCCTTTACTACTTTTCTTCCTTTATACGTTTTATTTATTTTTTCAGCCTGTAATTCCATGACTTTTTCAGTTCACTTTATTTCTTTTTTCAACCTTTTTAACGACTAAAACACCTATTTCGTATAACGAATAAACAGGAATAGTAACTAATAATTGGCTTACTACATCCGGAGGTGTAATGATGGCAGAAAGTATCAGTATTACCACTAGCGAGTGTCGTCTGTATTTTTTTAAAATAGCTGAGCCTAATATTCCGATTTTAGCTAATAAGTACATTATGACTGGAAGTTCAAAAAATATTCCTGTTAAAAAAGTAGAAGTAGTAATCATAGACATGTACGAACTGATGGTGAAGTTGTTTTGTATTTCATCAGTAAGTTTATAACCACCAAAAAATTGCACACAAAGTGGACTTATCAAATAGTAACCAAATAAAACCCCTAAGAAAAAAAGAAAACTTGCATTAAAAACTATCCATCTTGTAGCTTTGACTTCCTTTGTTTTTAGCCCAGGTTTAATGAATGACCAAATTTGATAAAAGGTGAAAGGAAATGACACAACAAAACCACCAATAAGTGCAAAATACATATTGGTTGTAAATTGTTTTGTCATTTCAATAGATTGGATTTGAATTGGAATATCATCAGCACATAACAAATCATCAATATGTAATTTTTCAGATAGAAAACAAAAAAATTGATAAGTAGGAAAATTGGTTTTGGACATATTGAGATAAACCAATTTAACAATAGGATCAGTGAAGTAAAACAGCACAACTGCAATGATGAGAATAACAATTACAGACCTTACTAATCGCCATCTTAATTCTTCAAGGTGCCCCAAAAATGACATTTCATTTTCTGTTGTTTTTTCACTCATGGATGCAAATCTAAAACTTTGTATGGTATAAATTCACATATTTGAAACTGCAAGACGATTTTATCACATGCTGTTTAAAATTAAATCGTACATAATGTTTCTCATAAGTGGCACTTCTAAATACAGTGTCCATTCTCCATTTTTACATCATTTTATTCAAGATGTTTTAGACCATGGAGGTATTTTTTATTGTTTTCCTGCAATAGAGTTGGTGAGAAAAAAGGTAAGTCAGGATAAAAAAACCATTAAAAAATCAGATTTAGGTGCGGGTTCTTCTTATGGCAACAAAAACGTAATCCCAATAAATCAGATTTTAAAACAGGAACAATCTAGCCCTAAAAAAGCAAAATTATTATTTAAAATGGTTAACTATTTTAAACCAGATAAAGTACTTGAGATGGGGACATCGCTGGGCTTTACTACAGCTTACTTGGCTAACGCTAGAAAAAAAAATGAGGTTCTAAGTGTAGAAGCAGACAAGCAAAAGTGTAAAATTGCGAGTATCACTATTAAATCACTTGGGATAAAAAATGTAAAAATCATTAATTCTTCTTTCAGCGATTTAATCCAAAAAGCAAAACATTGGCATTTTAATTTTATCTATTTTGATGGAAATCACACCGAAAAAGCCACATTATCCTATTTTAACTGGGCTGTCGAAAAAGTGAGTGAAAATGATGTATTCGTTTTTGATGACATTTATTGGTCTAAAGAGATGCATAACGCTTGGGCAGCGATAATAAATCATGAAAAACCAACGCTTACATTAGATTTATTTTGTATGGGAATTGTGTTTTTTAACCCTAATCTTTCAAAGCAACATATTAAATTAATTCACACCTCTAATTTTTACTGATTTAAAGAACATTTCTCTGTGAAAAATTTAATTTCAAAAGCAGTAGAGTTTTAAGTCTTCAACTTTATTATTGTAGATTGATGGAGATAACGAAACAAGCAATTAAATACACTTTTCCTTTATTTTTTATTTTATTCATATCGTGTAGTGAGCAAAAAAAAGATGTCATTAAGGAAGAATTAGAAACTATTGAACCTAAAATTATTTACAATAAAATTCACGGTTTTAGTGAAGAAAATTATGTCTTTGACAGCAGTGTAGTACAAAACGGGGAAAGTTTTGGTGAAATTTTACAACGGATGGATATTTCCTACAGTACGATAAATAAACTGAGTACTTCTTTTAGGGAAGTTTATGATATTAGAAGAATTTACCCAGGAGATAAATACTATATTTTAAGGACTAAAGACAGTTTAAAAAGTGCTAAGCTTATTTACCAACACTCGCCAACAGAGTTAGTGGTGATGAACTTTTTAGATTCTATTCATCTATATGTGGAAAACAAACCAATAACCATTAAATTAAAAGAATCAGCAGGGGTCATAAAATATAGTTTGTGGGAATCTTTCATTAATAACAATTTAACTCCGGCACTTGTTTCGGATGTAGCTAATTTATATGCTTGGACAATTGATTTTTTTGATATTCAAACCAATGATTCTTATAAAATTATATATGAAGCCAAGTACGTTGACGATCAGTTTGTAGGTGTGGGTAATATCAAAGCCATGTTGTTTAATCATAAAGGAAGAAACTTGTATGCCTTTCGTTATGCCTCTCCATATGAAAAAATCGAACACTATTATGATGAGGAAGGCGAGAGCATGCAAAGGGCATTACTTTCAGCTCCACTTGAGTATGTAAGAATATCTTCCAAATTTTCTCACCGTAGATTACATCCAATAAAGAAAATATATCGCCCTCATTTTGGGGTTGATTATGCTGCCCCAACTGGAACGGATGTCGTTTCTACAGGAGATGGAAAAGTGATTTTTGCAGGTTGGTCAAGAGGAGCAGGATATATGATAAAAATCAAACATACATTCGGTGATGTGGTTACTAAATATCTACACTTGAACAAATTTGAAAAGGGAATTAAAAAAGGGGTTTATGTAGAACAAGGAGAAAAGATTGCCGAAGTTGGAAGTACTGGTTTAAGTACAGGCCCTCACCTTGATTACAGAGTATATATTGGTGGAAAACCAGTTAATCCATTAAAAATGAATATACCTAGTAAAGATCCAATTCCAGATACATTAAAAGAAAAATACCTTAAGGACATCCTACTACTTAGAAAAAACTTAGATCAAATTGAGCCTTAATTTAAAAATGAAAAATATCACAAGGAGAAAGATATTTTTAGTTTTTCTAACTATTATGTTTATTGAGCCTCAAGTTATTTTATCACAACATACAGTTAAGTGTGGCACTGTAGTAGATAAAAGGACAATAAATTCCATTCGCACTATATTATCAAAACATGTACCCAAAAATTCATTTTTAGATTCGGTTGTGCCCATACAAATTCATTTAGTCGGATACAGTGATTCTACAGGCACATTGGATTCCATGATAATTTTGAATGAAATTGAGCGTGTAAATCAATACTATGCTGCAGCTGGTATGTATTTTTCAAATTGTAATTCGATTAATTATATATACAGTGATGACTATTCCGAATTTGAACAGTTAACCGATGAAACCATCTGCGATATAGTTGATTTCCCTAATATTTTAAATTTATATTTTGTGCCTTTTTTATTTAAAGAGTCTGATGGTCAAACAATATCGCTTTGTGGATATACTTATTTGACTGGTAAACGAAACCGGGTTTTAATTGCAAATCAGTGCGCTTCGAACGGATCTACCCTTGCTCATGAAATTGGACATTATTTTTCCTTACTACATACACACGATACCACAAATGGTGTTGAAACAGTGGCTAGAATTAGTTGTAATAGCCTGGGAGATGGCTTTTGTGACACTCCTGCAGATCCAAACTTATCTTCTCTTGTAAGTGCGAATTGTCAATACATTGGAACTCAACAAGACCAAAATGGGGAATATTACAATCCCGACCCTAGCAATATAATGTCATTTTCTAGAAAAGAATGTCGAAATTTTTTTTCTCAACAACAAATACAAAAAATGAGAACCTATTTCAAAACGTATAGGTCCTATTTGTATTGTATTAATAATGGCAATTTAATTACTAACCATAACTCGTTAGATTATATCATATTTCCTAATCCTTCTTCCAATTACTTGGCTTTAGTTTCTAATGAAGAAAGATCCATGAGTTATGATTTTTACATTATAAATTCATTGGGTAAAAAGATTCAAAGTGGGAATATTCAAAATTACCAACATCTTGATATTTCACATCTAAAAGCTGGCACCTATTTTGTTGTACTGAGTAGTGAGATAGAAAGTAAAATGAAAAAATTTATTAAATACTAGATTAGTTATTTGGATTAATATGTTGAGGGTTATCAAATATCTTGTTGTTTTTATTGCATTTCTAATTATTTTATTTTTTGGCGCATCCATAATAATTACAAAATTCTACAGCGATCAATTGAAAGAATTGGCGTTAATCAAATTAAATGAACACTTTGAGACCCCAATTTATGTAAATGAAATTTCAGTAAGTGCATTTTCCCAATTCCCATTGATTTCTTTAAAGCTTGAGGATTTTTATTTAGAAGATATAAAGAGTGA
>CAZJVX010000110.1:0-5649 GCA_964549345.1 uncultured Flavobacteriales bacterium
ATGGCTAGACATACATCTAATCCTATGAAATCAGCTAATTGAAGGGGCCCCATTGGGTGTGCCATTCCGAGTTTCATTACGGTATCAATCTCTTCCACACCTGCTACACCTTCATGAAGGGTGATAATAGCTTCATTGATCATGGGCATCAAAATTTTGTTAGCCACAAAACCTGGAAAATCGTTTACCTCAACTGGAACTTTCCCTATTATTTTAGATAGTTCCATTATGGTTTGAAGTGTTTCATTTGATGTAGAATACCCTTTTATTACTTCAACTAATTTCATTACGGGTACAGGGTTCATAAAATGCATTCCAATAACCTTACCGGCTCTTTTTGTTACCGCTGCAATTTTGGTTATGGAAATAGAAGAAGTGTTGGTAGATAAAATGCAATTTGCAGGTGCAAACTGATCCATTTCTTTGAAAATAGACAACTTTATATCCATGTTTTCTGTGGCAGCTTCCACTACAAGATCTGCATCAGATACTCCTTCTTTTAGGTTGGTAATTTTATGAAGATTTAAGAGTGTTTTTTCTTTGGTTTCTGTTGTAATTTTTTCCTTAGAAAGCATTCTATCTAGATTTTTTTCAATTGTTTTGAATGCTTTGTCCAGTGCTTCAGCTGAAATATCAATTAGATTTACCTTATAACCATTTTGAGCGAATACATGTGCAATCCCATTTCCCATTGTACCTGCTCCAATTACAGCAATATTTTTCATAAAATTTTTTTCGGCAAATATAGGATACTTTTTAACTATTTGCCATCTCCTTTGATCATTATAATAGCAGTGTAAAAAAGGATTTTTACATCTAAAGATAACGACATATTTTCAACATACAACAGATCAAATTTTAATCTGGCTACCATTTCATCAACGTTTTCTGCGTAGCCAAACTTTATTTGTCCCCAACTGGTAATTCCAGGTTTTACTTTTAATATGTGTTTGTAATGAGGTGCCTTCGCTACAATTTTTTGGATGTAATATTCGCGCTCAGGTCTTGGTCCTACTATAGCCATATCCCCTTTGATTACATTGAAAAACTGGGGAGTTTCGTCTAAACGTGTTTTACGCATAAATTTTCCAATAGCAGTAATTCTTGGATCATTTTGACTAGAAAGTTGAGGTCCGTCTTTTTCAGCTTCTGTTATCATAGATCTGAATTTGAAAATCCAAAAAGGGTTTCCATAAAGACCAATTCGTTTCTGTTTAAAGATGATGGGGCCTTTTGACCCTGTTTTGATAAGAAAAGAAAGTAGTATAAAAACTGGAAGTAAAATCAGAATAGCTAGGATTGATAAAAGAACATCCACAATTCTTTTCGTTATCTTTTCCCAAGGACTTAATATTTCTGGATTAACTGATATTAATAAAGCTCCAAAGATGGAACTCATTTTAACAGAACCAGTTAAGATGTTGTACATATCCGCTATCACTTTTATGCTTACATTAAGATCTGCTACGTCATTTATGATATTATTTATTTTCTCATGTTCCTTTGGCTCTGTAGCAATGATAACTTCTTCAATTCCATTGCTTTTAATGACATTTTTTAGAGCTTCGTAATCACCAAGTTTTTTTAAACCAGTATCCAACATCATATCAGGCCCACCATTAGTTGAGATATATCCCTTGAAAAAATAGCCTGAAGATTTTTTTAGGTTTTGTATTTCTAATAACGTTTCCTTTGCTTTGTTTCTACTTCCGATAATTAATGTGTTAAATCCGATGAATCCATTGTGGACTTTTCTTACGATATTAGTAGTGATAATAATTCTAGGGACAAAGGTCAAAGTGGTGTGGAGCACTATCAAAGCTAAAATAAGGTTATAATAGTCCTGATAAGAATTGATTTGGTCATCCAGTAGAAAAGCAAAAAAGATTAAGATGATACCTAAAAAGGATTGAGATAGAGTTTGTGTAATTTCTTTTATTCTATACTTTTTATAAACAGATTTATATTGACCCATTGCAGCATAAATGAATACCCAGAAAATGGATAATAGAATGGTGCTTAATACGAGCTTTTGATTTATTTCGAAAGGATACTCCTCTATGTACGTTTTTCTAAAAAAATTAAAACAGACCCATGATGTCGAGGCCGTAGCCCAGTCAAAAATTAGAAATACTATCCAAAAGTATTTTTTTTTCATGGTCTAAAAATCACTTTTATATTGTCCATTCTAACCCGTATATCGTCTTGTTGATCTGTGTTTTGAATTCTAAAGTAGAGGTCAAATTCTGTTGCGCTAGGAAAAAAGTTGGTGGCATCAGGAATGTATAAATAGGTCTTATTCCACACTACTGTATCGAAAAAATCATAAGTAGGGATGAAGGTAATTAGAGGTTGTCTTACATATGATGGTAAAATATTGTCTTTGTGAAGAATACCTACTTCAAAGGGGTAGTTGTTAGCATAGTTCATTTCTATAAATGCAGGTTCATTTATATTTTTAGGAAACTGATTGAATTCCAATTCATTTGTCCTCATTTCAAATATTTCTTGATTTGAATTTAGCGCGATTTCACCTATGTTAGAACCGTCAAATAAAATTTCTGCTGGCTGATCTTTAATCACTAAATCAGTGTCAGAAATGGTGAAGGTTTCAAATTTAGATTGTGGATCTTCGAAATCTTCTAGCCAAATGTAAAGTTGCTCTTCATACTCAGTTTCGGGGTATAACGATATAATGCTATCTGGTATTAAATTTAAATCTATAATGTAAGGTTTATAAAAAGGATACTTGGTTCTATCTACAGAAATGCCATTTTGTTTTATTCCGGGGTGAAGTTTTAAGGCATGATTGCCTTCAAAGTGAAGTGGTATGGTGTTAGGTAATTCATATACCCCTGCAATGCTCCCGTCAACATAAACCCATACGTCTGTAATTTTTTCACTAGCAGATCCCTGACTACTGTGTGTTATATCAAAATCAAATTCTTCTATGTGAATAAAGGAGGGTATTTTTTCAGGTCTATCAAAAGTTTCGCAGCTGCAGAACAAAAAAATGAATATAACCCAACTATGCTTCATTAAAAATTGAACGTGAAAATATCAAATTTATTTTGATTTCGAAGTTAATTTTGACCTACAGTGATTTGTTCTGAAATTTCAATAGCCAACTGCAATACTTTTTGTGCTGATAAGAGATCAACTTCGGGGCTTTTATTTTGGTGTATTGAATTCACAAAAGATTTTAGTTCTTCTTCAATGGGATTAGTTTCGGAAGATTTTTCAGTTTGCATCACTACTTTTTTCTTGCCCTTCGGACCCAAATCAATGACCGGGACAAATGGTTCAGGTTCCTTAAGTTCTTCTAGGCAAATTAATTCAAATTGTTTATTCAAAAAATCTACCGATATATAAGAGTCTTTTTGAAAAAAGCGAGATTTTCTCATGTTTTTGAGAGACATTCTACTGGCCGTCAAGTTGGCAACACATCCATTTAAGAATTCAATTCTTGCATTCGCTATATCTGGCGTGTCGCTTAATACCGAAACACCGCTAGCATGTATGCTTTTGATTGGGGAATTGACAACATGTAAGAGAATGTCTAAATCATGAATCATAAGATCTAATACAACAGATACGTCTGTTCCTCTAGGGTTAAATTGAGCAAGTCTATGGGTTTCGATAAACTTAGGCTTGGAAATTTCTTCTGATGCTTTTTTGAAAGCAGGATTAAACCTTTCAACGTGTCCAACTTGAGCCTTTACATGGTGCTTATTGGCTAGCTTAATTAGATTTTTTACTTCTGAAATGGTGTGAGTAACGGGCTTTTCAATAAAAACATGTTTTCCGTTCACTATCGCTTGTTGTGCACAATAGAAGTGTGAGAGTGTAGGTGTGACGATGTCAACAATATCGCAAACCTTTATTAACTCGTCTAGACTTTCAAACGATTTAACATCAAGAGAAGAGGTAACCAACTTACTTACATCATCATTGATGTCATAGAACCCCATTAAATCTATAAATGAAGATTCCTTTAAAATTTTAAGATGAATTTTCCCTAGATGACCTGCTCCTACGACTCCAATTTTTAGCATAACAATACTGAAACGACCAAATTTAAAAAATATTGGTTTTCATCATAAATTATTAACACCATATGTTAGCAATATTTAGTATCCTAGTTGTAATTTTTCGTTAAATGATAGTTCTTTTGTATGGATGAATGAAGCGAAGTACATTGGTTTAAGAGGAAAGTTAGTTGAAGAACTCGAAAGCAAGGGGATTACAGATAGAAAGGTGCTAGATGCGATAAATGTGATTCCAAGGCATCTTTTTTTAGATCCTGTCTTTCGTGATAAATTCGCATATGAGGATGCTGCTTTCCCGATAGGTGAAGGGCAAACCATTAGTCAACCATATACGGTAGCTTATCAGACTCAGCTTTTACATGTGAAGAAGGGGAGTAAAGTATTAGAGATTGGAACTGGTTCAGGATACCAAACGGCTGTTTTGTGTCAGTTAGGTGTAAAGGTGCATTCTATTGAAAGACAGAAGAATTTATTCAATAAAGCAAAGCTTTTTTTAAATCAAAATGGATATCGAGCCCATCTTTATTTTGGAGATGGATTCAAAGGGAAACCTGCATTTGCCCCTTTTGATGGTATTATTGTAACCTGCGGTGCCCCCTACGTTCCTGAAGAACTGAAATATCAATTGACTGTGGGTGGAAGAATGGTAATACCTGTAGGTGAGCAAGATGTGCAACAAATGAAAGTAATTGTCCGTTTAGAAGATGAAGTATTCGAAGAAAACACCTATGGAGACTTTAAATTTGTACCTATGATAAAAAATATAAAAAACTAAAAATCAATGACTTATAATAATTTATATAAACAAATAATAAAACACCTTATCATTTTATTTTTTCTGTTAGTATCTCCTTTTTATCATGCTCAAGATAGCATAAATACAACAGAAAAATACGTATCCATTGAAGGTCAAATATACCCTTCTTTTAATGTGGATCAGTATAGACCAAAAATAAAGTTAAGGTACTTTTTAAATGAAAAATCTGCCCTCCGACTCAATATCAACGTAAATAGAGAATCGGATTATTTTGAGATTAGAGAAATCAATGGCAACGGAGTAGGTAGTGTAGAAAGAATTAATGCATTACATCATTTTTCTTTTGGTTATGAAGGATATAAAAAATATAATAACACGTTAATATACACTGGAATTGAAGGTGTCGTTGGTTTTGGAAGAAATGATGAATATGGATCAAGAACGGATTCTCTCATTTTTATTCCGGATCAGAATTATAACATTAAAAGGCCTGTCAGGCAATTTGGTATACGATTACTCTGTGGTTTAGATCAATATCTGACACCAAATTTATTTATTGGAACAGAAATGGGAGTTCAATTTATTCAAACCAATTATTTAGATGGTTCGTATCAAGTCTTAGATCAAAGTTCTCAAACTTCTTCAAATGTCATCTCAATTATTCCAAAGTCCAATGAGCAAGTATTCTCATTAGGAGGTGTAGGTTGTTTGAGAATTGGCTGGGTTTTTTAATCTGTTTACTGTTATTTAACATTGAATTAGGTGAATGTAATGTATTTCGTATATATTTGCAGCCGTTTAGCATTACAATAACTTAAATAGTGTTGATATGTATTTAGATTC
>CAZJVX010000111.1:0-5611 GCA_964549345.1 uncultured Flavobacteriales bacterium
TAGATACAGGTAAGGCATGTTTTGGATCATAAGGCTTGTTATTTTCATCGTATGCGCAGGGCTCATTGCTATCATTAGCATAAACTCTGAATAAGGTAAAATCTCCTGTATGTCTAGGCCACATCCAGTTGTCTGTATCTCCACCATACTTTCCAATTGAACTTGGAGGTGCACCAACTAGTCTAACATCATTAAAGATGTTATAAGTAAACATATAATAATAGTTTCCATAGTAAAACGGTTTTACTTTAACTGAAAAAGTATCATCTGATTTTCCTTCTTTGGCTCCTTTAGTTAGGGCATTGATGTTTGATCTAATTTTGTTGGAACGCTCCTGTTCCGACATATCATCATTAATACCATCCATTACTTTATCAGTGACATCAGTGATTCTATCTAAAAACCAAACACCAAAATCAGCTGGAATTTCTTGTTCCTTAGTCATAGCCCAAAAACCATCAGTTAAATAATCATGATCAGTAGTACTATTGGCTTGGATAGTACCATAACCACAGTGATGATTGGTCAACATTAAGCCTTGCTCAGAAATGATTTCTCCTGTACAAAAACCTCCTCCTAAAGCCACGATCGCATCTTTAAGACTTGAATTATTAGCGTCATAGATTTGTTTTGGAGATAGCCTAATGCCACATTCTACCATGTTTTTATATGTTTCTTCACCTAATAACATAGGTAACCACATTCCTTCGTCAGCTCTGCTAATAAAACTCTGCAGAATCAGAAGAAAGCTTAAAATAATTTTTGAGATTGATTTCATGAAATATAATTTAATTGATGTGCTTCAAAATGCGGACCAAAAATAATAAATAAAATGAATACTAGGTTTCTTAGTTTTTGATCATTACCATCATCCCGTCTCTTACAGGAAACAACACATTCCTAACTCTACTATCTTGGTGTACTTTTTCATTAAACTTTTTAAGAATTATAGTTTCTTTATCCTTCGTATCAGGCTCTTCTAATACTTTTCCACTCCAAAGGACATTATCCGCAATTATCCATCCCCCTTTGTTGACTTGATCAATAACTAAATCAAAATAATTAATGTAATTTTCCTTATCTGCATCTATAAATACCAAGTCCCATTTCAAATTTAAGCTTGGAATGGCATCAATCGCATTTGCGTTAATGAACTCAATTTGACTATTAAAAGGGGAATCACTGAGGTATTTTTTTACCATTGTTTCTAACTCTACATTTTTATCTATGGTAACCATTTTTCCATTTTCGGGTAACCCCTCGGCCAAGCACAAGGCACTGTAGCCAGTGTAAGTTCCTATTTCGAGAATATTTTTCGGTTTTACTGCAGTAGATATAAAGCTAAGTATTCTACCTTGGAGATGTCCAGAAAGCATTCTAGGCTGCAATACTTTTAAATGAGTCTGTCTATTCAAGTTAAATAACAGGTCACTTTCTTTCTCTGTGTGTTCCAGAGCATAAGCTTCAATTAAAGGATCTATAAAATCCATTATTTAGCTTAAAAGTGCTTTAACTAAAGATGAGATTTTTGATCCATCCGCTTTGCCTCCTAAATTCTTTATTGCCACACCCATTACTTTACCCATATCTTTCATACCACTTGCTCCTAAATTAGAAATGATTAAGTTGATTTGAGTTTTTAGCTCTTCATCAGAAACTGGCTTAGGTAAGTATTCCTTATATATGTTGGATTGAAGTAATTCTTCTTCTGCTAAGTCTTCTCTATTTTGTTCTTTGTAGATATCATAAGCATCTATCCGTTGCTTATTTAACTTAGCTATGATCTTAATTAAAAGATCATCTCCAATTTCATCTTTTTTACCTGTCTTTGTTTTTTCAATAAGAATAGCAGACTTAATAGCTCTAAGTGCCTCAAGTCTTACTTTGTCTTTGGATAACATTGCAGACTTGATGTCATTACCAATTTTGCTTTCTAGACTCATTATTATTAATCAACGTTATCGTGAAGAAATGAGTTGTTATCACTTAAACCTGTTCTTTTTTCACCATTATCATCTTCGCTTTCCCACAGCGTATATTTTGAAACATCAGATTCAGAGGAAGGATTAACATCGTCTAACTCGACATTTCTTCTTTTATATGCCGGAACGTTCTCCATTTCATTTAACCCTAAAGGAGATCTAAGTTTTTGTGTAGCTTTTTTAATCCTCTCTAATCTTTCGTCTATAATTTCTTTTGCTTCGTTTAATTTATTTTCCTCCTGAGATTGAAATGATTTAGCTTCTTCATGCTTTTGATCTACTTTTAGTTCCATTTCCTTATCATCAACCTCATCCTCAACTTCGTCATCTTCTAATAAAAATCTGATTTTTCCATCATTCTTTTCCAGCTCGGCAGATGGATTAGGTGCAACATAATCTGTATTTCTTTCGGTTAGAATTTGGCTATTTTCCTTTTCCTCAGCAATAGAATGATCTACTTCATCTTCCTCTAAAAAATACTTTTTAGTCATATTTTCTTCTAAATCCTCAGTTGATTTTTCTTCATTATCGACTGTGATTATCGCTTCTTCTCCGACTGGTGATTCTATCTCTTGAGTAATTTCTGTTGGTCTTTCATCCTCTAAATTCATACGCTTTTTCTTAGGAGCTTTAAATGAAAGTCCAGTGTGTGGAGTGGTTTTAAATCCAGTTGCAATTATAGTAACACATAGTTTTTCACCAAGAGTATCATCATGGCCATGTCCCCATATTACGTCAGCGGTACTACCAGCTTCTTCTTGTATGTAATCTGTAATATCTGAAATTTCATCCATTAAAACAGCCTTATCTCCATAGGTAATGTTCAGTAATACATAAGTTGCTCCTTCAATATTATTGTCATTCAATAGAGGAGAGCTTAATGCTTGTTCCACACATTTAGTTGCTCTGTCATCTCCCTCAGCTTCAGCTGATCCCATGATAGCTACACCACTATCTTTCATAACGGTATTGACATCATTGAAGTCAACATTGATTTGGCCTGTTACAGAAATAACTTCTGCTATTCCTTTGGCAGCAATGGCCAATACATCATCAGCTTGTTCAAATGCGTTTACAAGAGAAAGGTTTCCAAACATTTCTCTTAACTTATCGTTATTGATGACCAAAAGTGTATCGACAGCATCCCTCATCTGCTCTATTCCATCCTCTGCCTGGGTTCTTCTTTTTCGGCCCTCAAAGGTGAATGGCACGGTTATAATTCCAACCGTTAAAATACCCATATCCCTAGCTGTTTGAGCGATTACAGGGGCCGCACCTGTACCCGTTCCTCCACCCATTCCAGCTGTAACAAAAATCATTTTTGTATTCTTTGCTAGGATATCTTTTATTTCGTCCAAGTTTTCAATAGCTGCATTTTTTCCTATTTCTGGGATGGATCCCGCACCTCTACCTTCAGTCAAACTTTGTCCTAATGGAATTTTTGTAGGTACAGGACTTATATCCAAAGCTTGATGATCAGTGTTACAAACTATGAAATCAACTCCTTTGATTCCCTGTCTATACATGTGATTTACTGCATTACTTCCCCCACCTCCAACACCAATTACTTTGATAATGGAAGATTGTTCTTTTGGCATATCGAATCTCATCATAATTTCTGTTTTTAGATTAATCTACTTTTTCGTCAAAAAATGTTTTAATTTTTTCAAAGAATCCACCTTTATACTTTTGAGAGTGCATTCTTGTACTTATTTTTTCGTTTCTAGCTTTTAACAATTCAAATTGTTCAAACCCTTTTGCTACTAATCCTACTCCAGTTGCAAATAGTGGAGATGTCACATTTATATTGGTATTCGCACTTAAATGTTCATTAGGATATCCTATTCTGGAATCAATTCCAGTTGTAAATTCCATTAACTGATTTATATGCTTTAACTGAGAACCTCCACCTGTAACTACAATTCCACCTATTAATTTTTTATCAAATCCGGAATTCTTAATTTCAAAATATATGTGTTCGATTATTTCAGACATTCTAGCACTAATGATGTTGGCTAGATTCTTAACTGATATTTCTTTAGGATCTCTTCCTCTTAGTCCAGGGATACATACGATCTCATTATCTTGAGTGGCTTGAGGTAATGCTGCTCCAAATTTGGTTTTAAGCAATTCAGCTTGTCTGTGCATAATGGTACAACCCTCTTTGATATCCTCTGTAATCACATTGCCCCCAAATGGAATCACAGCAGTATGTCTAATAATACCATCGTGAAAAATAGCGATATCAGTTGTACCACCTCCAATATCAATTAAAGCCACACCAGCCTCTTTTTCTTCTTCACTCAAAACAGCCGAAGAAGATGCTAAGGGTTCAAGAATGAGTTCGGCGACTTCTAATCCTGCCTTATTTACACATTTAAAAATATTTTTTGCTGCAGCGATTTGACCCGTTATGATGTGGAAATTAGCTTCAAGTTGAACCCCTGACATTCCTATTGGATCCTTGATTCCAGGTTCCCTATCTACAATATATTCCTGAGGCAATACATGTATGATTTCTTCACCAGGCATCATCACCAATTTATACATATCATCTATTAGCTCATCCACATCTTTTTGTGAAATTTCTTCGTCTATGGTATCACGAGTAATCATACCTCGGTGTTGTAAACTTTTTATATGTTGACCTGCAATTCCCACATTCACCACATTAATCTCTACGCCTGATTTAGCTTCTGCTTCCTCGACTGCAGCTCTGATAGATTGAACTGTCTTTTCAATATTGGAAACAACCCCTCTGGTAACTCCTAAACTAGGTGCTTTTCCAACTCCAAGAATTTCAATTTTGCCATGTTCTGTTTTCCTACCTACAAGGCAAGCAATTTTAGTAGTTCCAATATCCAAGCCAACAACAATTTCTGGTGCATCCATATTAATTAATTTTTGAGCAAACAATTTGATCGTTAAACATCACATTAAGTGTATCATATAAATTCAACTCTTTAGGCGAAGGTCCTGCCGTGTAAAAGAGTTTTATTTTTTTAAATTTCTTTTCCATATTATCACTAGATCCAAATAAGATTTTATGATTACATATTCTTGGAATTAGCTCAAAGTACCCATTATTATTTATGTGAATTTGAACTATTTGAGATTTTAAGAACGGGTCATTGTTAATTATTCTACTCATGTTGTAGATTTTACTAAGTAGACTTCCATTTACATTACTTACAAGATTGGAATCTGACCATTTAAATTCACCTGAAAATAGAGTTAGTTTGGCCACATAATAATCACTTGTTCTCATCAATAGGCCATGCTCATCTATGTATGCATTATCGCTTGGATCATTAGCTATTAATCTCGCAATTGGTGTACGCTTATTTAAATTGACATTTAATTCTCCCGTATTCAAAAAGTAAACTTCTGCATTTTCTAGTGCAAAATGAGTATTTAATTTCTTTTCTAATTCTCGAGTATTTATCTCTTTATTTAAAGTAACACCCTGTACTAGTCCTAAATCTTTAATGATTTCGACTACATCTGACTTTTTTATTAATTGATGTTCATTGTCCTTAGTGAATTTAATTTCTAGAGAATTATAAACAATTTTGTGATGTGTATTGTTTACAAACGCAGTCAAGACAACCCATATTGAGATGACTCCA
>CAZJVX010000112.1:0-5576 GCA_964549345.1 uncultured Flavobacteriales bacterium
GCACCTTTAGTGTAAACAATCATTTGATGCTTGTCAAGAAATTGATCAGCTACATGTATTGCTTGATGTAAATACCCCCCGCCATTAAATCTTAAATCTAAAATCAACTTGCTCATTCCTTTCTCCTTGAGAGAATTCAATGCAGTCACTATTTCCTTATCAGTAGAACTAGAAAAAGTGGTTAGCTTAATATATCCGATGTGTTCGTCTATCATACCGTATGCTGCAACGGATTTTAGTTTTATCACGTCACGTACAATGGTTTTCTCAACTAATTTATTTTCAGCTGTTTTGATAGTTAGCAATACTTTAGAACCTATTTTCCCTTTTAATTTTTTTAATACATCTTCATTGGTTAGCCCTGTGCTTGCAACGGAATCATTATTGATTTTAATGATACGATCTCTTTTCTGGATTCCCTGTTTTTCAGACGGACCACCTTTTATGACGTCAACAACCGTTAAGGAATCCCTTAAAATCATAAAACGTATGCCAACACCACCAAAATGCCCTAACAAGCTTTCATTTGCAGAAACTCGATCTTCTGCGGGTATGTAATTGGAGTGTGGATCTAGTTCTTTTAAAATATTTCTTATGGCATCTTGTTTCAATTTTTCAGAGGATAAAGAATCCACATAACTGTTTAACAAATGATCTAAAACAAAGTTGACTGGCTCCCATTTTGTTTTTTGAATAACTGAATCAAAACCATGATTATTTTGATAATATCCTATCCAGTAGGTTACGGTAGAAAATAAGCCTATGAAAACACTAAAAACTAGAAGTTTTATGTTGTTATTATTCAATTTAAAAAGGGTTAATTTGGTTTAATTCTACTCCTGCTTTTTTTAGAAATTTTAAACCGGATGAGTCTTTATATTCTTTAATATAAACCAATCTTTTAATGCCAGATTGATGTATTAATTTTGCACAATCTTTACAAGGTGAAAGGGTTAAATATAAAGTGGCTCCTTCGCAACTGTTGGTACTTTTAGCTACTTTTAAAATCGCATTCGCTTCAGCATGTAAGACATACCATTTAGTGTATCCCTCTTCGTCTTCACAATGATTGTCAAATCCTGTTGGCGTTCCATTAAAACCATCAGAAATAATCATTCCATTTTTGACAATAATAGCACCTACTTTTTTTCTGTCGCAATGGGAGAGCATACCCCATTCATGCGCCATCTTTAGGTAAGCTTTATCGTATTTTAGTTGCTTATTTATGTCTTGTTAGCTTAATGAAGTTAGTACCGAAGGTGGGAATCGAACCCACACGCCCGAAGGCACACGAGTTTGAGTCGTGCGCGTCTACCAGTTCCGCCACTTCGGCATGAGATTTGCGAATTTAAACTCAATTTTTTATCTACCAAAATAATTTTGAAATATAGACCATTAGATACGTATAATTCATTTTATTACATTTAATAGCGAAATGCTTATGAGGCCTATCTTTCTAATATTACTTGTAGCTGTATTTTCATCTACCTCTGCTCAATCCGCAATGGCATTAACGAAAGATCTTACTGAGCAACATGGCAAATATTATCATAGGGGACAACCTTTTACGGGAGTTGGTTTTGCCAAAAATAAAAAGGGGAAGTTTGTTACCGAAGAACCATTTAAAAATGGCTTACTGCATGGTAAAAGAGTAAATTATGACCATAATGGTCATGTTTTAGCTAGAGAAAAATTTAAAAAGGGAAAAGGAATTTACAGAACATATTATTTCAACAATAAAATTAAAAGTCTAGGAAGCATAGATAAAAATGTCAAAATGGGAGAATGGAAATATTACAATTCTAAAGGTGCATTAAAAGCAAGAGAATTTTGGAGTGAGGATATTCCAGATCAGTTAGAGTGGGAGAAATTTTATAATACAAAGGGAGGCATAGAAACAGAGTTATTCTATAAGGCTGGATTACTTAAGAAAGAGGTGTATTATGATGAAAAAGGAAAAATTTACAAAACCAATGAAAATTAACCATAAATAATATACATTTGCACCCCTTATGTCACATCGAGTAAAAATATTAGCGTGTTCAGCTTCTGATAAGCTTGCTAACGAAATTGCTGATTGTTATGGACTACAGATTGCTAAGTTTGAGAAACAAGGATTTAGTGATGGAGAGTTTCAAATTTCAATAAATGAAACAGTTAGAGGGTGTGATGTATTTATCATTCAAAGTACGATACCGCCGTCAGATAACTTAATGGAGATGTTATTGATGATTGATGCAGCAAAGAGAGCCTCAGCGCACAAAATTATTGCAGTAATACCTTATTTTGGATGGGCTAGGCAGGATAGAAAAGATAAACCTAGGGTAGCGATTGGTGCCAAATTGGTTGCAAACATGTTGGTATCCGCTGGTGTAGATAGGGTAATGACTATGGATTTTCATGCTGACCAAATACAAGGTTTCTTTGAAGTTCCCGTTGATCATTTATTTGCTTCAACCCTTTTTGCTCCATACTTACAGTCCAAAAAAACAGACAAGCTTATAATTGCTGCTCCAGACGCTGGAGGTTCTAAGCGTGCAAATGCTTACGCGAAGTATTTAGATGTGGATTTAGCCCTTTGTTATAAACAAAGAAAAAAGGCCAATGAAATTGAAAGCATGACAATAATTGGGGACGTAGAAGGGAAAGATGTAGTTATAATTGACGATATGATTGATACAGCAGGAACATTAACAAAATCAGCACAATTATTTATGGACCACGGAGCTAAATCAGTTTCGGCATGTTGTACTCACGCATTGCTTTCTGGACCTGCGCATGAAAGAATAGAAAATAGTGTATTAAAAGAATTAGTGGTTACCAATACAATTCCACTAAAAAGAGAAAATAAAAAAGTTAAAGTTTTATCTGTTGCCAGTTTATTCTCCGATGTAATGGAGCAACATGTAAATTTAAAATCAATAAGCAAGCATTTTTTGTTTGCTAACTAATAAATAAAAACAACAAACATGAAAACAGTATCATTGAGCGGTTCTCCAAGAGAGAACGTAGGGAAAAAAGGTGCTGCTACTCTTAGAAGAGAGGGAAATATTCCATCTGTTCTTTATGGAGGAAAAGAGCAAATACATTTTTTTATCCCAGAAAACGAAGCCAAAAAATTGGTTTTTACTCCCAACGTCTATTTAATAGAAATTGAAATTTCGGGAAAAAAGTATAAGTCTATTTTACAGGAGACCCAGTTGCATCCTGTAACCGATCGTGTTTTGCATTTAGATTTTCTTGAAGTTACAGAAGAAAGTCCTTTTAGGATAAAGTTGCCAGTTAAATTGGAAGGATTTTCAAGAGGTGTAAGAAATGGGGGTAGATTAAGACAAAATTTCAGAAAACTTAAGGTTTTTGGATTAGCTAAGGATATGCCTGAATCCATCTCAATTGATATTACCCCAATTAAAATCGGAGATAAAAAGAGAATTTCAGACATTAGTATTCCTGGTCTTAAGTTTTTAGATCCTGCAAACGCAGTAGTTATAGGTGTACAAATGGCAAGAACAGCGGTTCTAGATGAAGAAGAAGAGGAAGAAAGTGAAGATGGAGCTGAAGGAACAGAAGGAGCTACAGATGGAGGTGAAAAAACACCAGAAACTGCTGAATCTGCAGAGTAAATTTTATATTCGAGGTGAAATTCTTAATCGTTGGTTTAGGTAATCCAGGAAAAGAATACTTAAATACTCGACACAATATTGGATTTAAGGCATTGGATTTTGTTTCTACACAAACCAGTGCCTTTTTCAGTTCTGATCGTCTTGGCGATATTGCCACCTATAAATTTAAAGGGAGAACTATTTTTTTGTTAAAACCATCCACTTTTATGAACCTTAGCGGAAAGGCAGTTTCATATTGGATGAAAAAAGAAAAAATACCGCCTAAAAATATTTTAATTGTAACTGATGATATCAATTTACCGTTAGGTCAAATAAGGATAAAGAGAAAAGGTTCTGATGGTGGACATAATGGGTTGAAAAATATTCAGGAATCGTTGGGGACAATGGAGTATGCTAGGCTTAGAATTGGAATTGGAAATGAATTTCAAAAAGGTGCTCAAATCAATTTTGTACTTGGAGAATGGGAGCAAAAAGAATTTGATATTCTGCAAAAAAAATTTTGTATCATTCAGTCTGCCATTGAAGGGTTCACTTTCATTGGTTTAGATAGAACTATGAATACCTTTAATAATAAGTAGCAGGGTTTTAAAACAGACCATGAAGCTCAGCATCAATTTTAGAAATAATTTTTCCTAAATCTTCCTGATTTTCGTTGTAGGAATTTTCATCTACGTCAATAATTAAAAGCTTACCCTTGTCATAAGTTGAAATCCAGGCTTCGTACCGTTCATTTAGTCTTTTTAAATAATCTAACCGGATACTTTCTTCGTAATCTCTTCCTCTCTTTTGAATATTTTGAACCAATTTGGAGACAGAAGCTCTCAAATAAATGAGTAAGTCTGGAGCAGAAATAAATGACTCAAGAAGATTAAAAAGGCTAAAATAATTTTCAAAATCTCTAGTTGTCATTAAACCCATTGAGTGTAGGTTGGGGGCGAATATAAATGCGTCTTCGTAGATGGTCCTATCTTGTATGACCGTTTTCTCATTTTTTCTTATTTCTTGAATCTGTGTAAATCTACTATTAAGGTAGTAGATCTGAAGATTAAATGACCATCTCTGCATTTCATCATAGAAGTCCATTAAGTAAGGGTTATCATCAACATCTTCAAAATGAGTGTCCCAATTGTAATGTTTTGCTAGTAGACCTGTTAGAGTGGTTTTTCCAGCACCAATATTTCCTGCGATGGCAATATGCATACTAAACTTATTTGGTAATCTAAGGTAGAAAAATAGGTACAAGAAAAGCCAAATGTTAATAACTTTTATGGGGGGCTAAAAATCAAACTTTAGGAACTGAATCTTAGTTAAATCCTTGTAAAACCCTACAGCCTCATTAAGCTCACCAACTACTTTCAAGTAAGAACTATTTTCCATCAAAGTGTCTAATTTGAAGTCTAATTTGAAGTATTTTAAAAAATGAGCACCGTCATATAAAATATAACTGTCTTCATCATAAATAAACCCCATTGAAGCGCAAGCAGATATGGTATGAACTAAAGATCCAAATTGGTCAAATTCAAAAATTTGATTTTTAGTAAAAGCAAAAAGATGTTTATTATATTCTTCCATTCTTATAATGGGGCCTTCAAAATCGGGTAAAATAACAGCTAGGTTTCCACTTCTGTAAGTGATATTAGAATGAATATCTATCTTAATAATCTCGTTTATGTCTACATCGAAAAGCCAAATGCCATTGTCAAAATTACTATTGGCTATACAGTTAGTCTGATAAAGAGACAAGCTGTTCAAATCAATATTTTTTTCTTGTTGACTTAGTGTGTTGTCCAACACACAAATTACCCCCATATCTTTGTATAGTAGTAAAGGTCTCAGAGGATTACTTACATCTACCTGACTAATTTTTCCTAGGTTTTTATTGCTGTATGAATATATAATTTCATTATTCTTATTTTTTTTGAAAAGATTGTCATAGGAGACTTCATAAATGTA
>CAZJVX010000113.1:0-5576 GCA_964549345.1 uncultured Flavobacteriales bacterium
CACTTTTTTAATATTTGTAGAAAATACAGGACCTATTATAAGATTTGATTTTTTTATTGTAGAATCAAATAATATTCTATTAATAACAGTAGTATCGTATTGTGTGTCAAACACATTTAGATCTATTTGATAACCTTTCTTTTTTAGTTCATTTAAAGCTATTAATACTCCGTTATATAAATCAACTGAGTTTATCGTTTTACTATTTAAATTACATAGATTTGGATCTAAACCATTTGCCATTAAAGAATCAGCATCTTCAAACATAAATGGTAATAATAAAGAAATGTTTAACTTATTGCTTATAAATACAGAAGACTCTGAAAGATTAATTGTATCACGTAAACTTTGAATAGAATCTAAATTACAATCTTTAAGTCTGTAAATGATTTTTATATACATCCCCTTTTGTAATCCCTTTTCTTCTAAATTTGGATTGTTTTTTAGGATAGAATTTAGAGAAACTTCATACAAATTAGCTATGCCATATAATGTTTCCTTTCGTCTGACTTTATGAATAACAATTGTATCACAAGAGTTGAGTAAGGGATGAGGTGGGTGTTTCACCAATGGTTTTACTACATTGGCCGTGTCTGCAGGAATATTTGGTATCAATATAACTTGATCAATACTTAAATTGATATCTTCTAAATGGTTATATGTTTTAATTAAATCTACCTCTACACCATACTTTTTAGCAATTGACCATAATGTTTCACCCGAAACTACAACGTGCTGATTTGAAAGGGAATCAGAATTTTGTTGACTCCTATCTGATTTTATCAAAATAGGAATTTTAACATACTCCCCCCTATTTAAACCATTACTTGCAGAAGTATTGAACTCGAAGAAAACATTTAAATCAATATTATATTTTTTAGCAATACCATAGCTAGTTTCTCCTTTTTCCACCTGATGAAGAACAAATTTTGTGGTATCATAGAATTGAGCAAAGGATCCGAAGTTTATAAATACAAAAATCAATGTAAATACATGGTGATATATGTACTTTCTTATTCCCATTCTATAGTGGCAGGAGGTTTAGAACTAATATCATAAGTTACTCTATTTATACCAGAAACTCGATTAATAATTTGATTTGATATGTCTGCCAAAAAATCATACGGTAAGTGGCACCAATCTGCAGTCATTCCATCGGTTGAAGTTACAGCTCTTAATGCAACCGCATTTTCATACGTTCGTTCATCGCCCATAACTCCTACAGATTGAACAGGAAGTAATATGGCGCCTGCTTGCCAAACTTCATTGTATAGCCCCCTTTTTTTCAACCCATTTATAAATATATGATCTACTTCTTGCAAAATCTGTACCTTTTTTTCAGAAACTTCACCTAGAATACGAATTCCAAGACCAGGACCTGGAAATGGATGCCTATTTAAAATTATCTCAGGAAGATTAATGGATTTACCAACACGTCTTACTTCATCTTTAAATAATGTTTTTAGCGGTTCAACAATTTTTAATTTCATGTAGTCTGGTAATCCACCTACATTATGATGAGACTTTATGGTTGCAGATGGCCCATTAACTGAAACAGATTCAATAATATCAGGATAAATGGTACCCTGAGCTAACCACTTTACATTTGAGATTTTTTGTGCTTCTTCATCAAACACATCGATAAAAGTTTTTCCAATGGCTTTTCTTTTGTCCTCGGGGTCAGAAAGACCACGTAAATTATCATAAAAAAGTTGTTTTGCATCAACACCTTTTACATTTAAACCTAAAGATTTATACTTATCTAGAACGTCTGTAAATTCATTCTTTCGTAAGAGTCCATTATCTACAAAAATACAGGTCAACTGATCGCCAATAGCTCTATGTAATAACAAAGCGGCCACACTTGAATCTACTCCACCACTTAAACCTAGTACTACATTTTCATTTTTAACCGTTTCTCTAATTTGCAAGACGGCACTATCCACAAATGAATTGGGAGTCCAAGTTTGAGATGATTTTGCAATATGCACAACAAAATTTTCAATCAATTTTTTTCCCTCAGTTGAATGATAGACTTCAGGGTGAAATTGTATACCCCAGGTTTGTTGATTAACAAATCTGTATGCTGCGTTCTTTACATCTTGGGTACTTCCTAAATTAATCACACTTGTTGGTGTTTCAGTAATTGTATCTCCATGAGACATCCAGACTTGACTTTCAGCAGACATACCGTTTAAGAGAGGATCATTTTGCATGGTAATCTGAAGTTTAGCTCTGCCATATTCCCTAGAATCAGATTTTTCAACATTTCCCCCGTGGTAGTGAATTAACCATTGTGCTCCATAACAGATTCCTAATATTGGGATCTCGTTTATCATACCGTCTAAATTAGGCATCGGTGCATCCTGTTGTCTAACTGAAGAAGGACTTCCCGATAGAATAATTCCCTTAACCTTATCTAGTGAGGGTATCTTATTGTATGGATGTATTTCACAATAAACATTAAGCTCTCTGATTCTTCTAGCAATTAATTGAGTGTATTGTGAACCAAAATCTAATATTAGAATTTTATCAATCATATGCAAATCTAATCAACCCTGTCAAATAGTGTAAAATTTGTATTTTTTTTTGTCGAAAATAAATGGTTAATTACTTTTATTTACTGATGATCAAAAAACCAACTTTAATCGTAGTTGCTGGTCCTACAGCAGTAGGTAAGACATCAATGTGTATCGAGCTTGCGAAACATTTTAATTGTTCCATTATCTCGTGCGATAGCAGACAATTTTACCGAGAATTAAATATCGGTGTTGCAAAACCAAATGATAACGAACTCAGTGAGGTAAAACATCATTTTATAGGACAAAAATCCATTGAAAACTTATATTCAGCTGGCGAATTTGAGGTGGATGTCATAAACTTTTTAAAACATTACTTTAAGACTAGCGATTTAATTATTATGACAGGTGGATCAGGAATGTATGTAGACGCTGTGTGTAAAGGACTAGATGAAATTCCACGCGATGAAAAAATTAGAGAAGAATTAAATATTCAATATGAAAAGTATGGATTAAAATACATACAAGAAAAATTAAAACAGTTGGATCCAACTCATTACCAAAGTGTAGATATACAGAACCCACAACGTATCATAAGAGCCATAGAAGTTTGCCTAACGACAAATAAACCCTATTCTTCATTTCTAAACAGAAGCGCAAAAAAAAGACCGTTTAAAATAGTTAAAATACTGTTGTATTTACCCAAGAATAAATTGCATTCTAATATTGAAAAAAGATGTGAAATGATGATTGAAAAAGGATTAATTGAGGAAGCAGAGAGTTTACTTTCCAAAAAACACTACAACGCCCTAAATACGGTAGGTTATAAAGAATTATTTGATCATTTTGAAACCAATACTAATTTGGAAGAAGCTGTTATTAAAATCATATCAAACACTAAAAAATATGCAAAAAGACAAATGACATGGTTTAAAAGAGATGATGACTACTATTGGGTTAACAATGAAGACTTAAATGTATCTAAAAGTAAAATCATTAGTCATATACAATCATCTATGAGTTGAAAATTCATAGTTCTTTTTGCAAAAATAAATTATAAATTATTCCATCGGATAAGCCTACTTTTGGAACGATTATTTGATTTGCCCCGGTAGAACTCATCACCATTTTATAGATTTCACCTGATGGAACAATTACATCTGCTCTATCCGGTTTAAGCTTCAAAACACGAATTCTATCTTCATAGCTAAAAGATGATATATATTTTATTATTTCATTTAAACTTTTATAGGTCATAGGCTGACCAAAGTTATGTTTACTTAAGTTGTAAAGTTTATTTATGCTTCCACCTGTACCTATGGCTGAGATCTCTTCATTTTTTGAATAGTTGTTATTCAGCCAAGATTTCATTTGAATTTTTACTTTTTCAGCTTCATTCCCACTTAAATGCCTCACAGATCCGATATTAAAAGATTTTGATGAAGTCTTCACATTGTTTTGAATCAATGATAATTCAGTACTACCACCACCTACGTCAATGAATACATAATTCTTTTCTAGATCAATAGATGACAAATGAAAGTTGGAAAATATCAATTTTGCCTCTTCTTTTCCAGAAATGACTTCTAAATCTATTCCGGAGTTATGAAGTATACTTTCACAAATATCATGGCGGTTTTCAGCTTCTCTCATTGCACTAGTCGCACATGCTCTGTAAAAATCAACTTCATTAATCTTCATAAGAAGTTTAAAAGCTTTAAAAGCATCAATAAGTTTATTTTTTGTTTTTAATGTAACATAACCTTTTGAGAACACATCTTTTCCTAACCTTATAGGAATTCTAGTTAAAGAAATTTTCTTAAAATAAAAGTCATTTTTACTAATAACTTTAGATTCTTCAATAAGTAATCTTATAGCGTTTGAGCCAATATCTATCGCTGCAAATATCATCTTATTCTAAATATATAATTTTTAATGTGGATTATCAATTATAGTTCGCTATGTGTATATTTACTTTTTTATTTCTTTATGGAAAAAGCACATCCATGGTCATCTTTTAAATCTTCAAGTCCATCTGAATGGAGAAATAAAATTCTTAAAGACCTAAAAGGCAAGCCAATTGATAGTCTAACATGGAACACAACTTATGGCAAAATTGACCCAACTGAAATTTCTGATCATTTCAACGAAACTTATTTCAAATCAACTGATGAAATATCCTGGGAATTTAATGCTGATTTAGCATTGAATACTAATATTCTTGAGGTGCTTAATAATGGTGCAAATTCCATTTATTTGAACAACATTCCATATAAAGAAAATATTTTCTCAAGTGTGATGAACGATATCATACACACACATGTAAATATCAATGAGCTTAGCAGTGATAATCAATATTCGTGGATTAATTGGGCTAAAGCAAATGAATTCTCTGGGTCTATTAGAAATACTATTCATCCATCTCATCTACTTAGAAATGATTTTGTAGTTAATTCCGAAAAATTAAAGAAATTAAATGGGGTATTGGAAGATCATAAAATGAACTGTTTATTTATTGATGGTGATTATTTTTCAAACCGAATTTTTGAGATAGACTATGAACTTGCTTGGTTATGTTCTTATTTAAATGAGTTGATTGAATATTATCTTATTAATGAAATACTTATTCCAAAGAAAATAATTATTTCTACTTCTTTAGGAACTACCTTATTTGAAAATATAGCTAAAATAAAATCTCTAATTGTTCTTGCAAATACCATAATAAAGGTTCATGATTTAGATTGTGCTATTGAAATAGAAACCTCATTCAATCAAGTTGACATTAGCCCAATTGAAAAAGAGCATCATATTCTGAGATTAACTGTAGCGTGTATGTCCAGTACCATTGCAGGTTCAAAAAGATTTAAATTAGGTTCAAAAGATGCCATTTTTGATGGCGATTATTGGAACAAAATTGCATGTAACATTCCTATCATTTTAAAAGAAGAATCTTATTTGTTTAGTGATGTAGACGCAACCAAAGGTTGTTATATTATAAATCAATTAGAAAAAAAGTTAGCTGATTCTTCATGGAGTAAATTCAAAATAATTGAATCA
>CAZJVX010000114.1:0-5564 GCA_964549345.1 uncultured Flavobacteriales bacterium
GGATGTGCTCTACCAGCTGAGCTAACGAATCAAATTTTGGAATGCAAATATAATGTACTAAATGAAATCTACAATTACTTTTTAATTAAATTAACATTACCCCATTTCTGACACAAAAAATACATAAATTCTTTTTGTGGGGACAAAAAAAATTGATTATTTGAAACATATTATGAGTTCATATACCACTATTAATATCGATCATATTTCCCAACTTAAAAAAATAGTAGGTGAAAATCAGCTTACAAATAATAAGGAAGTTTTGGAGGAGTATGGACACGATGAAACAGAATCACTTAACTATCCTCCAGAAGTACTCATAAAACCATCCACTGTTGAAGAAGTTTCTAAAGTGATGTCTTATGCATCTAAACATCAAATACCAGTCACTCCTATAGGTGCAAGAACTGGGCTCAGTGGTGGTGCCTTGTCCATCCATGGGGGGATTGGAATTTCCATGGAAAAATTCAATAAAATTTTAAATATTGATGAAGATAATCACCAAGTAACAGTGGAACCTGGAGTTATTACGCAAGAACTTCAAAATGCCGTTGCTAAAAAAGATTTGTATTATGCCCCAGATCCCGCTAGTAGAGGAAGTTGTTTTATAGGTGGGAATATAGCAGAAAATAGTGGGGGTCCAAGAGCAGTAAAATATGGAGTCACAAAGGATTTTGTTTTAAATCTAGAAGTAGTACTACCTAACGGAAAAGTAATACATACTGGAGCCAATACATTAAAAAATGCTACTGGTTACAATTTAACTCAACTAATGGTTGGTAGCGAAGGCACATTGGGAATTGTGACTAAAGCTACGCTTAAACTTTTGCCTCTGCCAAAATTGAATAAACTTATTTTAGTCCCCTTTTCATCCGCAACAGATGCGTGTAAAGCAGTGGCTTCTATCTTTAAAGCAGGAGTAGTCCCATCAGCATTAGAGTTTATGGATCGTCAGGCAGTTGATTACACTATAAAGTATGTAAACGATGCTCATTTGGAGATGAAAGATGAAATTTCTGCATTACTTCTTATTGAGGTGGATGGAAACAACAGTGATAATCTAATGCATGAATTACAACGAATTTTGGATGTGGTTGAAAAACATCATTGTGATGAAGATATTCTTTTTGCAGAAGATGAAGCTCAAAAGGAACAACTGTGGTTTATAAGAAGAAGAATTGGTGAGGCAGTTAAAGTAAATAGTATTTACAAAGAAGAAGATACTGTTGTCCCACGATTCCATCTACCAGAATTACTTAGTGGTGTTAAAAAAATAGGTGAAAACTATGGCTTTGAATCTATTTGTTATGGACATGCAGGGGATGGAAATTTACATGTTAATATTTTAAAGGGTGAGCTTACAGATGATCAGTGGGAGGTGGAATTGCCAAAAGCTATAAGAGAAATATTCAGACTTACAGTAGATTTGGGCGGCACTATTTCAGGAGAACATGGAATAGGGTGGGTGCAAAAAAAATACATGGATATACCTTTTTCAGATATTGAGTTGAATATAATGAAAGGAATTAAATCTGTTTTTGATCCTTACAATATTATGAATCCGAGTAAAATTTTTTAATTACTCTACTCCGTGCATCAATTTCTTTATGGGCTTATTCAGTAAGAATATGATAAGGGCAATTCCAAGCAGAACATAACCAATGGTAGAGAAAATATCCAGGTATTGGTTAAGACCTTCTCCTATGCTCATCGCTTCGTCTGAATCTCCGTGACTTCCAGTTATGGCAGCAATTTTTCCTCCAACATAGTTGGCAATGGCAAAACTTAAAAACCAAGCTCCCATCGCAGTTCCGGCCATACTTTTCGGAGATAGTTTGGTAACCATAGATAATCCAATTGGAGACAAAAATAATTCACCTGTGGTGTGTAACATGTAAAGAAAAACAAGAGTTAATAATGGAACTTGAAAAGATTCGTTTACAAATTGAAAACCAACTTTGGTAACCAAGAATCCTAGTGCCAATTGTACAATACCAAAACAAAACTTCAGTGGTATACTTGGGTTCTTGCCAATTTTAGAAAGTTTAACCCACATCACAGAAAAAATAGAACCAAACACTATTATAAAAAATGGGTTGAAAAACTGAGTCATACTCGCCGGCATGGCCCAACCAAAAATCACACGATCTACATTTCTATCCGCAAATAATGTTAGCGATGTACCAGCTTGCTCAAAACAAGCCCAAAATGAAATATTAATGATCATAAAAATGATTAGAGCAATCATTCTATCTTTCCAAATGCTAACCCCTTTTTCTTGGTCTTCTTTAATTCCTGATCGAATCAGTGAGGCTGAAATGAGAATGAATAATCCAAGTAGGATATAATCCATTAAATGATTTTGAAGTATGAGAATGTAACATAGCGGAATTAAGAACAATGATCCAATGGTAATCAATTGGACGTAATTTAAAGGGCCTAGTACTTTCTTCTTGCCTTCTTCTCTGATGTCTACACCAGGGGCAGAGGCATATTTATTTCTACCAGTCCAAAAAATTACTAAGCCTAACAACATTCCTAGACCTGCTAATCCAAAACCATACTTAAATCCATATGTTTCGCCAATGTAGGCTACCACGGTAGTGGCTAGTAACGCTCCGATATTAATTCCAATGTAAAAAATGGTAAAACCAGAATCTCTTCGGGGATCATTTTCTTCATACAATTTCCCTACTATGGTAGAAATATTAGCCTTGAAATATCCATTTCCAATGATAAGTGCACCCATTCCAATTAGTAAAAATTCTTGTGACTCACCAAGAATTAAGAACTCTCCAATTGCCATCAAAACAGCTCCAAGCATCACGGCATAGCGGTATCCTAAGTATTTATCAGCCATTTTTCCTCCTAATATTGGTGCTGCATAAACCAAACCTGTATAGGCTCCATAGATTAATGAAGCTTCTTTATCCCCCATTAATAGAGATTTTACTAAAAAGAGGGTAAGTAGGGTTCTCATTCCGTAATAGCAAAATCTTTCCCACATTTCAGAGAAGAATAAAGTCATTAATCCCTCTGGGTGATTTGATTTACCAATCAATGCATTCATTGTGTTAATTTTTTATTAGGGCGTTAAAATAAGACAAATTTTCTAAAATACTTTTGGTATGTATTACGATATCCGAATTATAATTAAGGCGAAATATTATTTTTGTCTAACTTACCTCAAAAGATCATGAATAGACTATTAAATCAGTTAATTGTTTTAACCCTAAGTGTTTCTAATTCTCTCTTTGCTATGAATAATAAAAATGAAATCAAAAATGCGGATAATCATACGCTGTCTAATTACAGTCAAATACGCGTTTCCCATGTTCATTTGGATCTTACCGTAGATTTTTCTCAAAAAGAACTGACTGGATTTGCAGAGCTTTCTTTTCAAAAACAAACAGAAACAAATATCCTAGTGCTTGATACAAAATATTTACTGATAGATCATATTGAAGATCAAAATGAGAACAAACTTGATTTTAACTATTTAGAAGCTGATGAATTATTAGGAACTCCCTTGTCAATACAATTAAATGATTCTTGCAAATTGGTTAAAGTATTCTATAAAACCACCGCAAAATCTGAAGCCCTGGATTGGCTATCTTCCAATCAAACTGCTGGTAAAAACTTCCCATTTATGTATACCCAAGGTCAATCTATATTTACTAGATCGTGGATTCCTATTCAAGACACTCCAGGTATTAGAGTAACTTACAGTGCTGATATTACTGTTCCCGATGGAATGCTTGCCGTCATGAGTGCCTCCAATCCTCAACAAATCAACTCATCCAATAGATATCACTTTGAGATGAAACAATCTATTTCACCTTATTTGATTGCACTTGCTGTTGGGGAATTAAGTTTTCAATCCATTGATGAAAGAACGGGAGTATACGCGGAGCCATCGATGATTGAATCTTGCGCAAATGAATTAGTAGACATGGGGAAAATGGTAGATGAAGCGGAAAAGCTGTATGGTCAATATGACTGGGATAGATATGACGTAATTGTTCTGCCTCCAAGCTTTCCTTTTGGGGGGATGGAAAATCCAAGATTAACCTTTGCTACTCCTACTATAATTGCTGGTGACCGAAGTTTAGTGTCATTAATAGCACACGAGTTAGCTCACTCTTGGAGTGGAAACTTGGTTACGAATGCTACCTGGAATGACTTCTGGCTCAATGAGGGCTTTACCGTGTATTTTGAAAGAAGAATTATGGAAGCACTTTACGGAAAAGATTATACAGACATGTTGGCATTGCTAGGCTTCCAAGATCTAACTAGTGAACTATCAAGTTTAGACGAAGATATGCAAAAGCTTAAATTAAAATTAAATGGTTTGCACCCCGATGATGCGATGTCTGATATTGCGTATGAAAAAGGATATTTCTTTTTAAGAATGCTAGAGGAAAAAAAAGGTAGGGTTAAAATGGATTCCTTTTTGAAAAATTATTTTGATGATCATAAATTCCAAACCATTACCACAGAAGAATTTCTTGCCTATTTAGATCAAAATTTATTACAAGGGGAAGAGGATGGTCTCATGATCAACCAATGGGTTTATCAATCTGGATTGCCTGAAAATTGTCCAAAAGTATTGTCTAATCGATTCGTCCAAGCTGAGAAAGCAGTAGATGTGTTTTTAAAAAAAGGAGTCGATAATATAGTTGATGCATCAGCTGATTGGTCAACACATGAATGGTTACACTTCATCAAACATTTACCTGAGAATATAAATAAAAGTCAACTTAAAAAATTGGATGAAACATTCAATTTATCTTCAAATGGGAATGCAGAAATTTTATGTGTTTGGTTTTTAATTTCTATTAAAGCTGACTATCAACCTGCTTTTGATCCTATGAAAACATTTTTAACAAAGATTGGAAGGAGAAAGTTTCTACAACCTATTTACGAAGAGTTAGCTAAAAAACCAGCAAACAAAACATGGGCTAAACAAGTATATGAAAAGGCTCGAGATAATTATCACTATGTTTCTTTCAATACTATTGATGGAATTCTGAACAACTAAAATTGTTTCATTTTTCTATCCATTTCCCTTTTTGCATCTTTAGACTTCAAATCTTCTCGTTTGTCATGTATTTTCTTCCCTTTGGCCAGCGCAATATTTACTTTGCACCAGCCATTTGAGCTTATGAATAGTTTAGTGGGTACTACAGTTAATCCATTGTTTTTCAGTTTTTTCTGAATTTTAGATAACTCGGTTTTTTGAAGTAATAACTTCCGGTCCCTTTTGTCTTCATGATTGTAATGCGTGCCATTTTCGTAGGGACCTATGTACATATTTCTTATAAAAAGTTCATTCTTAACCATGACGGCATAAGCTTCAGCAATACTGGCTTTATTGTTTCTAATGGATTTAATTTCAGTTCCCTTAAGTTGAATGCCAGCTGTGAATATTTCTAAATATTCGTATTCGTATTTAGCCTTTTTATTTTTTAGGTCAACGGATGAGCTCATTAATGCAAAATTAAGGATTACTTTGAGAATCATTGATGTTGTAACTCTAAGAACCGAAAAATTTTCAGTGTTTT
>CAZJVX010000115.1:0-3175 GCA_964549345.1 uncultured Flavobacteriales bacterium
TTGATGGTGGTACTAGATAAAATATTCCCATTAGCATCTCTTAACACGCCCTGATAGTTGATGAACTCAGGGGATTGAGATAAAACGGTTAAGCATAATACCAAAAAAGATACTATAAGTGCATTTTTCTTCATAAAAAGGAGTATAATCTAAGTAACCTAAGTTAAATAAAAAGGTTGAAGAAAAAAAAATGAAAATGATTAACAGTAAATTTCTTAAGATAAAATTCGCTACTTATCAGCTAAATTAACTTAGAAGTTCTGCCATTTTAGTACCTAGATCTGCAGGAGAATCAACGACATGAACACCACATTCTCTTAAAATGGCTTTTTTAGCAGAAGCTGTATCGCTGTGCCCGCCAACTATAGCTCCAGCATGACCCATTGTTCTCCCTTTAGGGGCGGTATCTCCTGCGATAAAAGCAACAACCGGCTTGGTCCCATTATCTTGAATCCATTTTCCCGCATCAGCTTCCAGGTTACCACCTATTTCACCAATCATGATGATACCATCGGTCTCCTCGTCATTCATTAATAACTCAACCGCATCTTTTATAGTAGTACCAATAATAGGATCACCTCCCACACCAATAGCGGTTGTTTGGCCTAAACCTACTTTAGTAACTTGATCAACTGCTTCATAGGTTAACGTTCCAGATTTGCTAACAATTCCGACATTACCCTTTTTAAATATGAAGCCAGGCATAATTCCTACTTTAGCTTCATCAGCTGTAATCACACCAGGACAATTGGGGCCAACCATTCTACAATCTTTGTCTTTTAAATATTCTTTTACTTTGATCATATCAGCAACAGGTATCCCCTCCGTAATGCATATAATTACTTTAATACCAGCTTCAGCAGCTTCCATAACGGCATCAGCAGCAAAAGCAGGAGGAACAAATACAATAGAAACATCAGCGCCTGTTTTATCTACCGCTTCCGCTACCGTATTAAATACAGGTTTACCTAGATGCTCTTGACCTCCTTTACCAGGTGTTACACCACCAACCAAGTGGGTACCATATTTAATCATCTGTTCCGAATGGAAGGTTCCTTCTCCACCTGTAAAACCTTGTACTATAACCTTTGAATTTTTGTCTACTAAAACGCTCATGATTCTAATTTGGGGCTAAAATTAGCAATTGATTTTAAATTGAAGCAAAAAAAAACCGCTCAATATGAGCGGTTTTTAACAATCTAATAACTAAATGTTATTTAGCATTATCCATTTTATCTTTTAATGCAGCTAAAGCATCTAAATCACCAAGAGTAGTTTTCTCACTGGCATCATTGATGTTTTGAACCGCCTTTCTAGTTTTGGTTGCTTTTGATTTTACTTTTCTCGCTTCTACTTCGCCCCAAACTTTAGTATGCGAAATCAAAATTTTCTTACCATCCTTATTAAACTCAAGAATTTTAAATTCGGCTTTTTCATCATTTCCAATGTAATTTCCGTCTTCTTTCTTCATGTGTTTTGCAGGACAATAAGCCTCTACTCCATATGCCATAGAAACAATACCGGCTTTGTCTTTTAATTTAACAACAGTGCCTTCATGAACCGTGTCTAAAGCAAATAAGGTTTCATACACATCCCATGGATTTTCTTGTAATTGTTTATGACCTAAGGTTAATCTTCTATTTTCCGCATCCAACTCAAGCACTATTACTTCTAGTTCATCACCAACTGCACAGAATTCAGATGGATGTTTGAACTTTTTATCCCATGAAAGATCAGAAATATGAATTAATCCATCTACTCCTTCTTCCATTTCTACAAATACACCAAAATTGGTGAAATTTCTAACCTTTGCTTTGTGAGTAGAATCAACTGGATATTTTTTATCGATATCCGCCCATGGATCTGGAATCAATTGCTTGATACCTAAAGACATTTTTCTTTCTTCTTTATCCAATGTTAAAACTACTGACTCCACCTCATCTCCAACTTTTAAGAAATCACCCGCTGTTCTAAGGTGTTGACTCCAGCTCATTTCTGAAACGTGGACTAGTCCTTCTACACCTGGAGCAATTTCGATAAAAGCACCATAATCTGCCAATACAACCACTTTACCTTTTACTTTATCACCCACATTCAATTCGGCTTCCATTGCATCCCATGGATGATCAGAAAGTTGCTTAAGACCTAGTGCAATTCTTTTCTTATCATCATCAAAGTCAAGAATTACCACTTTAATTTTTTCATCTAGTGTGACCAACTCTTCTGGGTGATTTACTCTACCCCAAGAAAGATCAGTGATATGAATTAAACCATCAACACCACCTAAGTCAATGAATACACCATATGAAGTGATGTTTTTAACTATACCTTCTAGTACCTGTCCTTTCTCAAGACCAGACATGATTTGTTTCTTCTGTTCTTCAATTTCAGCTTCAATAAGAGCCTTGTGAGATACCACTACGTTCTTGAATTCTTTATTGATCTTCACCACTTTGAATTCCATATTTTTACCTACATATTGATCGTAATCTCTAATAGGTTTCACATCGATTTGAGATCCTGGTAAAAATGCTTCAATTCCGAAAACATCTACGATTAACCCACCTTTGGTTCTACATTTTACGAAACCAGTTATGATTTCACCAGACTCTAGCACTTCATTTACTCTAATCCAAGCCAAATGAGTTCTTGCTGTTTTGTGAGAAACAACCAATTGACCTGTTTTATCTTCCATGTTTTCAATGTAAACATCAACCACATCTCCAATTTTTAAGTCTTGATTGTATCTAAATTCATTTTTAGGAACTACACCTTCACTCTTGTAATTAATATTGATCACCACTTCCTTTTTGGTAATTGCAATCACAGAACCTTGAATAAGTGATTTCTCTTCTACCTGAGTTAAAGTTCCATCGTACATATCATCCAACTGTTTTCTTTCATCCGCTGTGTATGTATCTTTATCTTCTGCTTCAAAAGCATCCCAATCAAATTCAGCAGGAGCGGTTTCAACTGATTCTTTCACTTCTGCCTTTTCCACTTTTTCAGTTTTCTCTTCCTTTGATTTTACATCAACTATTTCCTCTACTGCTTTTACTTCTTCTACCTTTTCTACCACTTCAACAATAGGTTCTGCTTTTTTAGCTACTGTAGTCTTCTTTGCTGCTGTAGTCTTCTTTGCTGCTGTAGTCTTCTTTGCTGCTGTAGTCTTCTT